>JBNLGO010000018.1:0-32795 GCA_050306095.1 Cyclobacteriaceae bacterium | reverse complement strand
TTCTTAAAGACCTATATAAGTTATCAAAATATAAATCGGAAGTCAATTGTGCTTCATTGATTTGTATTTGAAATTACAATTGGTGGATGTTTGATGATGGCTATATATTATAAACCGAGTGTGAAATGAAGTTGTTTGGATGAATGAATTGTTGTATGAAAATGGAATTAATAAAAGAAGGTAGAAGATGTGTATGTAGAGTGTATTATTTTTAGCCAATCCGAAATGGTAAACCATTCTAATGCTTCCATTAAAATTATCTTAATAAATATAAAACATATAGAATTAGGTCTGATATAGGTCTGAGAATTGTGCTTTTTCTTACTATAAGACAGGAAAAACAGAGCAAAAAAAAAGCCTAAACCATCAAAAAACGACGATTTAGGCTTGTTTTAAGAGCCCCCTGCCGGGATCGAACCAGCGACCTACTGATTACAAGTCAGTTGCTCTACCAGCTGAGCTAAGGAGGCAATATTCAAATATTTTTTCAGGTTTATTACCCGTTGCTTCGTTAAGCGACTGCAAATGTATGGGTCTTAAATAAAATTCAAAAACATTTCTGAAAAAAAATTAACCCGAAAAATTCACGGGATTTTTCGCCCAACGGACCGACGAAATGCAAAATCATGATTATAAGTCGGTTATGTTTAATAGACTATATTTTCTACAGTTTATCATTCCCCAAATTTGATGAACAAATATTTTGCATTTGTCGGGGATAACCCTGACATTACGGATTGAAGATCTGAATTTTTCAATATGCTATTGTCATTATTCACAGTTTTGTGATGAATAATTCGGGTTAAAAATTTGAGATCGCCCGCAGTTGTTCTTCCAAAATATGGAGCTCTTTTGATGCCTTATCGATCTTCTCATTGAACTCTGCTTTTAACTTATCTGCTGTTTTTGACTCCGCAAAAAAGTTTAAATTATTCTTCCAGAGGTCGATGTCATTTTCCAGCTTGGCAATTTGACGTCGAAGTGAATTTTCCTTCTTCTGAATAATTTTATTAGAATTAGGTCCTTGTCGTAGTTTGTTAAATTGCGCACTGAACTTAATCCTCTGGGCATCTTCCTCAATTAGGTCTGTTTTATCAATTGCTTGAGTAACTGATTTAACGAATCGCTGTTGGATGTTCTTAATCTCATTCCTTGGTACAAACCCAATTTCCGGCCACTCATCAATTATATCTTCTATCCGATCGATATCAATATCACCGGAAGTACTCATGGCCTCCAGTTCATCACATAATTCTTGCTTCTTCTTTAAGTTGACAACGAACTCCTTCTCTTGTTGATTATCATTTTGTCTTCGGCGATTAAAAAAGTGATCACAAGCTGCTTTAAATTTTGCATAAATTTCATTTCGATGCTTCTCCGGAACAGGCCCAATTTCTTTCCATTCCTTCTGAAGGTTTTTCAGGGCTTCCGCCGTTTTATGAAAATCATCACTTTCTTTTAATTCTTCTGCTTTGCTAACCAGCTCTTCTTTCAACTTCAGATTTTCATGTCTGGCCTTTTCAATTTTCTTAAAGAATTGACCTTTATGATTAAAAAAGGATTTAAAGGCTGACCAGAACTGTTTATTTATTTCCTTGGCTACTTCACGAGGCAAACCTCCGATTTTCTCCCATTCTTTTTGTACTTCCAGAATTTCCTTGGTTTTTTGATTCCATTCTGATATCCTCTCAGAATCAAAATCATTAAACACTTTTACTTTTTCTGCCAGGGCTTCTTTGGCTACCTGGTTAATTTTCAGCTCTTCTTTCAGTTTATCATAATAATCCTTCCTCTTGGAATAGACGGCATCAGAAGCTGTTTTAAAACGTACCCAAAGAGCTTCCTGGTCTTCTTTTGGCACAGGACCTATATGCTTAAACTCTTCATGAAGCTCATTCAGGGTTTTAATGGCTTCTTTAATATTTTCTTCCTTTTCAAGCTCTTCAGCTCGTTCACACAACTCTATTTTTGATTCCAGGTTTTTCTTGCGATCTAATTCCTTCAATTCAAAATAGATGGATCGCTGATCGTAATACCGGTCAATTAATGCATTGTAATTTGCCCAAAGACTTTTCAAATGCTGCGGCGCAACCGGGCCGGTATTTTTCCATTCTTCCTGAATGTCTTTTAGCTCCTTTAAACTTGCCATTGTCTCATCAGAGTCAACTATTTGACGAAGCCTTTCCAGTATAGCTTGCTTCTCATGGAGGTTTTTATCCTTTTGCTTTTCCTGATCGTTATAGAAAGAATGTCTTTTCTCTTTTAGAGTAGTATATGCATTTAAAAAACGCTCATCCAGTTCGTCATTCTTGTATTGAAACCCGTCCTTTTCTCCACCTTCTTCAAGGTATTTTTTATATGCCTGATCTCGCTCTTCTTTGTACAATTCATCAAATGCCGGTTTGATCTCCTTCAAAATCTTACCCAACTGAACCATGTCAGTATCTTTGATCTCATTCTCGATTACCTGCACTAATTGTGTCTTGGTATGATTACTATAATCCAGGTGATGTTCAAATTCATCTTCGTGCTCTTCTTTCTCCCCATCTTCTGAGGATGAGCTTTCTTCCGGCTCTTTTTCTTCTGTTGAATCAGTCTTTTCAGTAGCCTCTACCTTTTCAGGAGCAATAGCCTCTTCTTTTTCATCTGTGTCAGCATCGGCAACAGTTTCCTCGATTGAAGTATCTTCAACTTTCACTACCTCCTTTTGTTCTTCTTTTACTTCTGCTACTGGTTCTTCAGCTTTTGGGGCTATCTCTGGTGTATTTTCTTCCTTTGAAGCAGCAATTTCATTTTGCTGGTTCGCTTCGGCTGGTTCTTCTTTACTTTCTTCTTCTGGCTCAGAATGACGTTCATTTTCCACAGGTTGGGGCTTTTCCTTTTCTTCTGCCTCTTCTTCCTTAACAGCTTCCTCCTTTTCCTCAGAAGAATTAGTCACCTCTTCCTTTATGCTTTGTACTTCATCTTTCTGCTCTAATGAATCTTTCTGTTCATCATTTTCTACAGATTCTGCTTGATTAACTGATACATTTTCAATGTCAGATTCTGCAACCTTTTTTTCTTTGTCATCTTGTGCCATATCTTTCGATGTTTTACCAAAATAATTTTGGTCAGTTTAACCTCGGATCTACCGGGTAATTGGAATACATTCTATATTTTCCCCCCATGTTTTCAAGGGTAAGCTTCCAAAGCTCTTCTGGCTTTGTATTAAATATTTGCTCACTTGTTGTTTTCTTATAAACGATCCATGAATTAAGTTTCATTTCATCCATCAGCTGGCCTTCGCCCCATCCTGAATAACCGATAAAAAACTTAATTTCATTTTCTGCAATGGAATTTCGCTGTACTTGTGCTTTTAATTGCTCAAAATTTCCTCCCCAATATACTCCTTTTTTAATTTCAATGCTGTCATCTAACAGATCAGGTACGCAATGAATATAATGCAAGGAGTCTTGCTGAACCGGCCCGCCTACAAATACTGTATGAGGAGCGTTATCAAAATCCTCCATCACATCCTTTAGCTTCACCTCAGATGATCTATTGACCACAAACCCAAAAGAGCCCTCGTCATTATGCTCGCATAAAAGCACAACTGTTCTGCTAAAATTATTATCTGGCATCAATGGCTCAGATATTAGCAAATCACCCTTTCTAGGCTGACGATTATTGGGATTATATGCAAAATAGCGATCTTTCATTCAATGTAATGCTGCTTTAATGGGAAGGGATTGTAAGATCTTTCCTTCTTCCTCATTTAATTCGTTCAACCTATTATAAATTTCTTCCTTATCAAAATAATTCATAGCCATCTTTACGAAAATGTTGCCATGCTTTGCTTCTGATGCCCACAATTGATGGTAAAACTCTTTCAACTCTCCTGCGGGTAACGCCTCATAAACCAGTCTAAACCGCTCAGCACCTCGACATTCAATGATCGAACCCAGCAATAAGCGATCTAAAAAGCGATCTTCCCTACCCGACCGACAGCATTCAATCAACTGCTGCACATACACATCCTGTTCCATCTTTGCTGGAAGCTGCACATTTCTTTCTTCCATAATTTTATATACTGATTGAAAGTGCTCAAGTTCTTCAATGGCCGTATCTATTAATTCAGGAATAATTTCGGTTCGGTCTGGATACTTAGCTACAAAACTCATCGCCATGGAACTGGCTTTTCTTTCACAATTTGCATGGTCTTGCAAAAAAAGATCAAAGTTATCTATTACTGCATCAATCCATTCCTGACTGCTATCTACCGCTAAATCTATACTTAATTTCATATTGTAATTTCGGTTATTAACCTATTTAAGGCCATTCACTAATTTTATAAAATTATTCATCATTTACTCGGTCAAAACTATGATATTTGGCCTTTAGTTAAAATCACGACGTGTAAATTTTTCATTAACCATGAAGGGCAAACTTTCAGACATACGAAATGATTATGGTAAGGCCAAGCTGAGTAAGAAAGAAGTGGATCCTGATCCAATAAACCAACTCAACAAATGGATGGACGATGCCGTGAAAGCAAAGGCCTACGAACCGACGGCGATGATCATTGCTACGGTGGGTAAAGATCTCAGGCCCTCTTCCAGAACGGTTTTATTAAAAGAAGTTACCGATGATAAATTGGTTTTTTACACAAATTATGAAAGTAGAAAAGGAACCCAGTTAAAAGAAAACCCACATATTTCCGCCACCTTATTTTGGAAAGAGTTAGAACGGCAAATTCACATAGAAGGAAAAGTAGAAAAAGTCCCCGGGGAGGTTTCAGATGAATATTTTAAAAGCAGACCCTGGAAGAGCCGAATTGGAGCCCGAATTTCACCACAAAGCCAGGAAATAGAATCGAGAAATACCATTAAAATGGCTTTTGCCAAAGAAACATTAAAATCAAGCATAAAAGGTGTAGCCCGACCGGAATATTGGGGTGGCTATTATATAATCCCTGATAGAATTGAGTTTTGGCAAGGGAGGAAAAACAGGCTGCACGATCGGATATTATTTACCAAAGTGGAGGATAATTCATGGAAAATAGCACGATTAGCACCTTAAAAACTATCCACCATTATATTGACCGGTATGCACTACCCAACATTCAAATAGAAGAAAAACCTGCGCCTAATCTAGGTTTAATAGTTGTTATTCCGGCATTTAAAGAGCCTGATATACTTACCACCCTACACTCACTGTTAAGCTGTAATTTACCAGGTGTTCCTGTGGAAATTATTGTGGTGCTCAACTACCCGGAAAATTCATCAGAAGACGTTATCACAAAAACTGAGGAGGATTATTTAACATTAAAGACATGGAGCCAAAAACACAGTACTGATGCAATTTCATTTCATATACTTCTGTCTAAAAACCTACCCATAAAACAAGCGGGTCCTGGACTTGCAAGAAAAATCGGTATGGATGAAGCTATCCGAAGATTTGCGGATATTTCTAAGCCGAATGGAATAATTGTTGGTCTAGATGCGGACTGTGAAGTGGAACCCAATTACCTGACTTCAATATATCGCCATTGGCAAACACATCCAGACTGCAATGGAATCAGTATCCGTTTCGAGCATCCATTGGAAGGAACATTATCGACCGAAGTATATGAAGGGATTATTAATTATGAGCTGCACTTACGGTATTATATAAATGCACAGCTTTACTGCAATTTTCCCTATGCCTATCATACTGTTGGGTCGAGTTTTGCCGTAACCGCCCAGGCATATGCCAAGCAAGGTGGCATGAACAAACGCAAAGCAGGTGAAGACTTTTATTTTATTCAGAAAATCGTACCCCTTGGCAATTATTTTAATTTAAACGATACGATAGTAAAACCTTCCCCTCGATCGTCAGACAGAGTTCCATTTGGGACTGGCAGAAGTATCCAGGAATATTTATCTACTAATTCAGGTTCATATTTCACGTACAATTTTCAATCATTTATTGATCTGAAGAAGTTTTTGGACATTTCAGAGGGATTCTATCAATGGAATGAAGAAGATACTGAAAAGAAATTAAGGGAATTACCCCAATCCATCCTATCATTTCTTGATCAGCAGGATTTCATTCAACATCTTCGGTTGATTAAAAGCAACACCTCCTCTTCGGCTACTTTTAGAAAAGCCTTTTACCGATGGTTTAATGCCTTTACATTAATGAAGTACGTGCATTATGCACGAGATTATTTCTACCCAAATGTTGAAGTTTCAGTCGCAGTCAACGCATATTTAAAAGCTGATAATAAACAGAAACTGGTATTAAAAAACAAAAAGGAAATGTTGCTCTGGATGCGGGCAAAGGATAGAGAGTTATTTCAGATCAAATAGATTTTTTACGCCTATCTTTCTGTTGATTGTAAATCCTTCCCCATAGCTTACACCAATTCTGTGTCCGAATTCACGGCCTCTGCCATCAATAAAATCTAAAAAATCACGAGATGAAATGAAAGATTCCGGTTCATCACTTTCAGGGTTATAGAATTGAGAAGTAAAGGCCTTAATCGATTCAATTTTCTTACTCCAAAAATCAGAAACATCCACCACAAAATCAGGCTCATGGTAATTGTTTTGAATAAAATGATAAACATATTCCGGTCGGTGTGCCTCTTGCTTTTGTTCATCAACTTCAGTTTCAAACCGTCGTAACCCTGATAAGAAGACCGCATCATTCACAAGTGCAGCCGCTTTTCCATGATCCGGGTGACGATCAGAAACAGCGTTTGCCAAAATAATTTTAGGTTGATACTTTCTAATTTTCTTTACTAGTGCCTCTTTGTGTTCTTCGTCGTTCTTGAAAAAATAATCCTGAAATCCCATGTTCTCGCGGAAGGAAAGTCCCAGAATTTCTGCTGACCTATTCGCCTCCTCCATTCTAATTTCTGCTGTGCCGCGTGTACCCATCTCTCCTTTTGTCAGGTCGATGATTCCTACTGTGTTCCCCAAGCTTCTTTGCAATAAAATAGTTCCGGCACAACAAAGCTCCGCGTCATCTGGGTGGGCAGCAAATACTAGAATATCAACTTTCATAACCATATAAAAACTGCCTCAAAATTATTTTTGAGGCAGCTATATTCCTTTAATTTAAAAACATTAAACAATCTCATTGGCAGCAAGCCATCGCTCTGCATCTAAAGCCGCCATACAACCCGTTCCAGCTGCCGTTACAGCTTGACGATAAATATGATCTTGAGCATCACCCGAAGCAAATACTCCATCGATATTTGTGTAAGTAGATCCAGGTTTGGTTTTGATATATCCGTTCTCATCCAAATCAAGAAATCCTTTAAAAATATCCGTATTTGGCTTATGACCAATGGCCACAAAAAATCCCTGTACTTTTAATTCTCCGGTTTCTTTTGTCTTGTTATTAATAATCTTAACAGCTTCCACTTCATTTTCCCCAACAACTTCAGTAGCAGATGTATCCCAATGAACCGTAATATTTTCAGTATTTAAAACCCTCTTTTGCATGATTTTAGACGCTCTCAACTCATCTCTTCTCACGATCATATGCACCTTCGAGCATAGCTTTGATAAATAGGTAGCCTCTTCACAAGCGGTATCCCCACCTCCAACTACAGCAACTTCCTGACCCTTAAAGAAAAAACCATCACAAACTGCACAAGCTGAAACACCTTTTCCATTTAATCGCTGCTCAGACTCAAGCCCCAACCATTTTGCAGAAGCGCCAGTCGAGACAATAACTGAATGCGCTAAAATTTCTTCCTTCTCATCAATGGTAACTTTAAATGGCTTTTGACTAAAGTCAACACTCGTTGCAAGTCCATACCTGATATCTGCTTCAAACCGCTCTGCTTGCTTCTGAAAATCCATCATCATCTGTGGACCATTAATTCCTTCAGGATAACCGGGATAATTTTCTACATCGTTAGTGATGGTAAGCTGTCCACCAGGTTGACCTCCCTGGTAAAGAACTGGCTTTAGACCTGCCCTGGCTGCATAAATAGCTGCAGTATAACCAGCAGGACCTGAACCCAAAATCAATACATTTTCCGGTTTTTTTTGTTCACTCATTTTCGTTTTTACTAAATAATTAAACCATTAACTTTAAAAAAAAGGGTCTCTTTCATTAAAAGAGACCCTCTTTGTGTTCTATTTAAACATTTTTATCCCAGATAAGGTTTCAATGCCTTACTTCTAGATGTATGTCTTAGTCGTCTAATTGCCTTTTCTTTAATTTGTCTTACTCTTTCTCTTGTCAGGTTGAACTTTTCTCCAATCTCTTCCAAGGTCATTGAGTGCTCACCATTCAATCCAAAGTACAAACTAATTACATCTGCTTCCCTTTGTGTCAAAGTTGATAATGCTCTTTGTACTTCCTTTCTTAGGGAATCATTCATTAATTCATTATCAGGAGTTTCTTCGCCATCATTCTCTAACACATCCAACAGGCTATTTTCTTCTCCTTGTACAAAAGGCGCATCCATAGATACGTGACGTCCTGAGATTTTTAATGTATCAACTACTTCAGCAGTAGTAACATCCAACACATCAGCTAATTCATCCGGAGATGGTTCACGCTCATATTTTTGCTCTAATTCAGAAAAGGTTTTTGATATTTTATTTAAAGAACCTACCCTGTTTAATGGAAGACGAACAATCCTGGATTGTTCAGCAAGAGCCTGCAAAATAGACTGCCTGATCCACCATACAGCATAGGAAATGAATTTAAATCCCCTCGTTTCATCAAAACGCTGAGCAGCTTTTATCAGACCAAGGTTTCCTTCATTGATTAAATCTCCTAATGATAATCCCTGATTCTGATATTGCTTAGCAACAGAAACTACAAATCGCAAATTGGCTTTAGTTAATTTTTCCAATGCCATCTGATCGCCTTCTCTAATTCTTTTGGCAAGCTCTACTTCTTCATCAGGTGTCAATAAATCCACCTTTCCGATCTCTTGAAGATACTTGTCTAAAGACTGACTCTCACGATTGGTTATCTGTTTGCTAATCTTAAGTTGTCTCATACTCTAGTGACTTGATTTATATCTAATTATCCATTATCAAAACATATATAATACGAACTGTATCACATATTGTTTAGAAATCATTAAAATTTAATCCTTTTTTTCTGGTTTTCTATGATGGTTTTCCGGTTTTGGTAATAAAACTTTTCTGGATAGTTTAAATTTACCAGTTTTCGGATCAATATTCAGCAATTTCACTTTGATATCTTCTCCTACTTCCAGAACGCCTTTCATATCATTCACACGTTCCCATTTAATTTCAGAAATGTGCAACAAACCTTCTTTACCAGGCATAAATTCAATGAAAGCTCCAAAAGGTTGAATAGATTTTACCACACCTTCATATACCTCTCCTACTTCAGGAACTGCTACAATTGCTTTAATTCTTGCGATGGCATTATCTAATGATTCTTTATTTGCAGAGAAAATCTGAACGACTCCAGCATTATCCACTTCCTCGATCACTACTGTTGCACCTGTAGTTGCCTGAATTTCCTGGATAACCTTACCACCTGGTCCGATCACTGCTCCTATTAATTCTTTGGCAATTCTCATTTCATGGATTCTAGGCGCTGAAGCTTTCAACTCTTCCCTTGGGGCGTCGATCACTTCCTTCATCTTCCCTAGTATATGAAGTCTTCCTTCTTTTGCCTGATAAAGTGCTTCTTTTAACACCTCATATGATAACCCGTCAATCTTAATATCCATCTGGCAAGCCGTAATACCTTTTTCGGTACCCGTCACTTTAAAGTCCATATCACCTAAGTGATCTTCATCACCAAGAATATCAGATAAGATAGAATATTTTCCTGTTTCAGCATCAGAAATCATCCCCATTGCTATACCAGAAACTGGGCCTGAGATGTTAATACCAGCATCCATCATCGCTAAGGTTCCGGCACATACCGTTGCCATTGATGAAGATCCGTTTGATTCCAGGATATCTGAAACTATTCTTATTGTATATGGGTTTTTATCGTCAGCAGGAACTACCTTTTTCAATGCTCTTAAGGCAAGGTTTCCGTGACCAACTTCTCTCCTACCAGGACCTCTGTTTGGTCTTACTTCACCCGTAGAGAAACCTGGGAAGTTATAATGTAGGATAAACTTGTTTGATCCGGAGTGCATGGCACCATCGATCATTTGCTGATCCATTTTAGTACCCAATGTCACCGTTGAAAGGGATTGAGTTTCTCCTCTTGTAAATACGGCTGACCCATGAGCAGAAGGTAAATAATCAATTTCACACCAGATAGGTCTGATTTCATTTAGTTTTCTACCATCCAATCGAATCTTCTCATTCAGGGTAAGATTTCTGGCAGCTTCTTTCTCTATTTTATGAAAGTACTTGCTTATTAATGAAGTATCTAATTCATGATCTTCAGGAAGCGATTCCATATATTCCTCCTCAATAGCATTGAAAGCTTCTTTCCGATCTTTTTTTACACTAATTGTCTTTTTAGCCACTTCATAGTATCGATCGTAATATTTATCAAAAAGCTCTTTTTCTAGCTCAGGATCATTAACCTCGTGGTTATATTCTCTTTTTACTTCTGAACCAACAGCGGCTTGAAGTTCGAGTTGTAGTTTACATTGTTCTTTAATCGCATCGTGTGCCACAGATAGTGCTTCCAACATATCTTCCTCTGACACCTCATTCATTTCACCTTCCACCATGATGATATTTTCCATGGTTGCAGCAACGATCAGATCAACATCTGCTTTAGCAATGGCGTCTGGTGCAGGGTTGATTATAATTCCATCTTCAGATTTAATTACTCTTACTTCAGAGATAGGTCCATTGAAAGGTATATCAGAAACGGCGATAGCTGATGAAGCAGCTAAAGCAGCAAGTGCATCAGGAAGCACATTTTCATCAGCTGATATAAGTTGAATATTTATTTGAGTTTCAGAATGGTAGTCATCTGCAAACATGGGCCTGATAGCCCGGTCAACTAACCGGCTTATCAATATTTCATGATCTGATAATCGTCCTTCTCTTTTTAAGAAGCCTCCCGGTATTCGTCCTGCTGCGGCAAATTTTTCTTGGTAATCCACTGAAAGTGGTAAAAAGTTGGCTCCTTCTACGGGATCTATATTTGATACTACAGTGGCCAAAAGCATGGTGTCACCCATTCTCACTACTACTGACCCGTCTGCTTGTTTGGCAAGCTTTCCTGTTTCTATGGTAATGGTTCTACCATCAGTGAGGGTTAATGATTTAGAAATTCCTTTTTGTGACATAATCAATTTTATGGATAGATATAATTAGGGTGGAATGAAAAGAGGGAATCCTTTTGTAGAACTCCCTCCGCTCTTTCAATTTATTTTCTAATTTTTAATTCTTTGATGATAGCCCTGTATCTTTCGATATCTTTTTGATACAGATAATCAAGAAGCCTTCTTCTTTTTCCTACTAATTTCAACAATCCTTGTCTTGTAGAATAATCCTTTTTGTTACGTTTAACGTGTTCTGTTAAATGATTAATTCGGAAGGTAAACAAAGCAATTTGCGATTCAGGTGACCCTGTATCAGTTTTTGCTTTTAACCGACCATGATTCTCAAACAGATCTTGTTTCTTTTCTTTTGATAAATACATGCTTAGTTAAATTTATTATTAAAAATTAAAATTTCGCAAACTTACAAAAAACTAGATTCTACAGCTAATTTTTTATCATTATTTAGAACTAGCCTTTATTTTTTTTCTCAACCTGGTAAATAGTATTCGATAGAAATCTCCATCAAATAATTTAGCATCTCTTCTCGCCTGATATAAAAACATAAAACCAATAGGAAACAGTACTATATTCGCTAGCCAAACTCCTAATAAGGGTGACATTAATCCTTGTCTGGCCCATTTTTCTCCCAACATAGATACAATATAAAATAGCACAAAAAAGAAAATGGAAAATAGCACCGGCATTCCAAGTCCACCTTTTTTAATGATCGCCCCCAGCGGCGCTCCAATTAAAAACATTGCCAAAATAGTCAATGACATGGCTAACTTTTTGTATCGTTCTATATCAAACTTCCTGATTTGCTTGATCATATCTTTCAACTGGCTATTACGGGTACTCATATTACCTTTAATATACCTGACGTGATTGAGGGCTTTTCCAACACTTGATTTCATCACCAATTGGGTACTTATCAAGCTATCTAATTTTTCCCTGGTTGAGCGAGGGTCCACCCATTTATTTTCAGTTTCCTCTTTTAGACTTTTTTCGGGTGTAACTTTCTGCACTGAAGGTTTAACAGTTTTCTTAGCAGTATCCAATTGAACTATTTTATTCTCCTTTTGAATAACCTGAGTCTTTGATATATCTTTAAACCTTGATTTTCTTGCTGAATCAATCGCTCGCATAGCTAATCCTTTTTTACGTTCAGCAATTTTTACCGAATCTATATTTATGGTTTTCCTTATCGTAGAGGTATCCTTTCCAGTGATGACACTGTCTTTGACAACAACTCGTTCCATTAATGAATCGGCATTTTCCAGATGAGCTTCTCTCTTTGTCTGTTCAACCACATGTGCTCTTTTTGAATCCAGGTATTTCTTCTGGTGATAATCAAAATATTCAGCGGAATAATAACCAAACCCCATCAAGGATTCATCATATTCCCTAAACATAGAATCCAGATCCGTACGTAGCTGGTTGATGTTTTTCATCAGGCGATTGTTATTAAACAAGTCCTTCCGAGTTCGCTTTAAATCAAAATCAGAAAGGTCAATCACCATTTTACTTTGCTCAAATGAGGCTCTTAGATATGGATTTGCTATTTTTTCTTTCCGATATCGTCTTTTTCGTTGAGCCTGCTGTTCATCATACACATTTCCATCGAATAGCTCTAATACCAGATATCGACTATCGAGAATGTTATACATTTTACCAGAGTCAGCCAGCGTTACGGTTTTATTCCCTCTTCCACCAGCATGTTCATAGATGACCACATCCTTGATTGTTTCACCATCAGGTAATCGCTCACTGATTTTAATGCTATAACCTGGAAGACTATTATAAAAAACACCTTGTTTAATATCTAAGGCTGGTTTTTTCTGCTTAATATCATACAGTAAACTAAAGGCTTCAAGGTTTGCTTTAGGTACAAGGTAGTTATTGTTATAAAACCCAAGTACGACTAAAAAACAAGTGATTAAAAACAGTGGCTGCATCACGCGTAGCAATGATACACCGGAACTTTTAATGGCAATCAACTCAAAATGGACGCCTAAATTTCCAAAAGTCATGAGGGAAGACAACAAAACTGCCAATGGCAATGCATTGGTGGTCATATTGATGCTGAAATAAAATATGAGCTGAGAGATTATACCTACTCCTAATCCTTTTCCCACGATATCATCGAAGTACTTCAGCATAAACACTGTCAGCAGAATAAATACAACGACAAAAAAAGTGATGAAAAAGGGACCTAAAAATGAAGAAATTAATAACTTATCAAGTTTTTTCATAAAAGTGCCACTCCCAAAAACAAACGCAAAGATATAGAAATATTATCCTCCTACTATTTCTTTTAGGCCAAGCAATAAATTTTCCCAAACATCTGCTTGTTCTTCCTGATCATCAAAGTCAGAATATTCAATCACTTTTATAAAAACCGACTGGGTTAATTCATTTTCTTCCAGACGAAATTCAACATAACCAGGGTCATCTTCATCTTCCGTGAATTCAAATTTGACATAGTTATTCGTGCGGTGATGGGTCATTCTTGCCGGGTGGTCTTCCCCTTCGTACACGAAATTATAAATTTTGTCTTCGTTGATTGTCACATCGTCGGCAAACCACTGGGAAAGTCCACTTGCAGAACTCAGATATGGATACAGCATCTTTTTAGATGCGTTTATTTCGAATTCGTATACAAATTTGTTTTTCGTCATTACCAATGAAATATTTTCTTAATAAACTAAAAAACTTTATATCAAAAAAACTTTCACCCATTTTTTAGCCTTATGGCCGGCAAGTAATCACTTTTAACTTAATATTAAAACTTTATCTGCTATTTATATTATTCAAGCTAAATCTCTAATACTTAGAATATTGGCCTGTAAAACAAGTGCTCTAAAAGGTTCTTAGCCCATAAATACAACAGATTTTGTTAAATAATTTTTAAACTTTGCTTGTGTAATTTTTAATCAACTTCATATCTTTGCACTCCCATTTGGCGAGGTAGCTCAGTTGGTTAGAGCGTCGGATTCATAACCCGGAGGTCACGAGTTCAACTCTCGTCCTCGCTACTCCTTAAAAAAGCGCTTTTAAATTGATTAAAAGCGCTTTTTTACATTTCACCCAACACATCAATAATTTTACTTACAGCAGTTTCAATTTCTTTTTCAGTAATAATAAGTGGGGGTGCTATGCGCATACTATTGTCACAAAACAGAAACCAGTCACTCATCACCCCCTTTTCCAGTAATTTTTTAATGACTTCCTGAAGAAATTCAAAAGACTCAAACTCTACAGCCAGCATGAGACCTTTTCTTCGTATTTCCTTTACCTTGTTATGTCTAATAAGGTGATTAAAAATTAAATCTGATTTTGATGAAACAGATTGTATTAAATCAGTAGTATTTAATATGTTCAATGCTGCTAAAGCTGCTGCTGCGGAAACCGGATGCCCTCCAAAGGTGGAAATATGGCCTAGAATTGGGTTCTTTGTCAAAGAATGCATAATCTCTTTTGAGGCAATAAATGCCGCTAAAGGCATTCCCCCTCCCATAGCTTTTGCGGTAAGAACGATATCCGGAACAACATCGTATTGTTCAAATGCCCACAATGTACCTGTCCGACCATAACCACATTGAATTTCATCTAAAATCAACAATGCACCAACTTCTTCACATCGCTGTTTTACTTTAATAAAATAGTCATCACTTGCCACTCTCACTCCAGCTTCACCTTGCACGGTTTCAATAACAACGCCTGCAGTTTCTTCATTGATCATTTCTAAATCTGATTCATTATCGAACCGTATGTGGCTGACTCCTGGTAATAGCGGACGAAACTTTTGCTTAAACTCTTCACTACTACTCAGCGACAAGGCTCCATGTGAAGAGCCATGATACGCATCAATACATGCCACAAAATTCGGCTTTCCCGTATATCGTTTAGCCAGCTTTAAAGCCCCCTCCACGGCTTCTGACCCGCTGTTCACAAAGAAGACATTATCAAGTGATGTAGGCAAAGTATCTGTCAATGCTTTGGCTAATTGTACTTGAGGAGATTGCACCACTTCACCATACACCATCACATGCATATGCTTATCTACCTGCTCCTTTACAGCCTTTATGATCTCCGGATGTTTATGACCCAAACTTGACACGCCTATACCCGATATAAGGTCAATAATTTTTTTCCCTTCTGGTGTAAATAAATGGACTCCTTCTGCTTGTTCTATTTCAAGCATAAGTGGAAATTCAGATGTTTGCCCAAGATGTTGTAAAAAAAGTTGTCTATTAGAATACATTTTCAGTTAATTCACAGTTCATTAATTATCAATAGTAAAACTATATGATCAAAAAGCTATTTTTTCTCCTATTTTCTTTCTTAACACCGCTATCTTTACTTTCGCAAAACACCGTATTAGATGCAAACCCCACCTCAGTAAAGTGGGATCGAATCGTTACCTCATACTTTAATATTGTTTTTCCTGTTGGTACAGAAGACCTTGCCCAAAAAACAGCCAACCTGCTGGAAACCGTCTATGAACCCGGGGCGATTTCAATGAATAAATTTCCTAAAAAGACTTCCATCATTTTACAAAACCAATCAACTATCAGTAATGGGTTTGTGGCATGGACTCCATACCGGTCAGAGTTTAACACCTTTCCTTCGCAAAATTACTTTTTTCAAGGCAATAATGATTGGATGGAATTATTGAGTTTTCACGAATACCGCCATATGGTCCAAATTCAAAAAAGTAAGGTTGGCTTTAATAAATTTATAAGCATATTATTTGGTCAGGCTACTACTGCAAATTTAGCCAACTATGCTGCACCCAAATGGTTTTGGGAAGGGGATGCCACCATAATGGAAACAGCGCTCACTTCTTCGGGCCGGGGGAGAATACCAGATTTTAGCCGGTTAATGCGGTCAAATCTCCTGGAAAAAAAGCCATTCACCTACAATAAACAATACTTAGGCTCTTTCAAGGACTTTGTTCCAAATGAATACGTTACCGGATATTTTTTTGGTGGCTATTTAAGAAGGGAATTTGGTGCTGACATACTTGCCAAGGTGACAAAACAATCCTGGAGCTGGTCATTTGTTCCTTTTACTTTTTCAAACGCCTTGAAAAAACATTCAGGAAAATACCTGGTGAAAAATTATAAGGATTTTGTTCAATCCCAAAAATCAACCTGGCAAAAACAAATTAACACCCTTGAGGTAGAATCCTACCATTCTATTAATAAAAGAAAAAATAAGGTAGTCACCAGCTATCGTTATCCGCATATCATGCCTTCAGGCAAAATTCTCGCTCTTAAAAGTGGCATGGGTGATATTTCACAATTCGTGCAAATAGACGAAGATGGGAATGAAGAAAAAATCGTTACCCCAGGTTTTATCAATGGGGCGGGAAGGATTTCATATAATGGAAATCAGATAGTATGGAATGAATTCACACCAGATCCTCGCTGGACCACAAGAATACATTCCGATATTAAATTGTATGATTTTGAAAATGATAAAATTGTTAAAAAATCTGAAAAATCTAGGTATGCATCTTCTGCTATATCTCCAAATGGAAAACTATTGGTTTCCATTTATT
Organism: Cyclobacteriaceae bacterium; assembly: GCA_050306095.1. Classification (GTDB taxonomy): domain Bacteria; phylum Bacteroidota; class Bacteroidia; order Cytophagales; family Cyclobacteriaceae; genus CAJXNP01. The sequence continues at coordinate 16,017 of JBNLGO010000018.1, read as the reverse complement.
CTAGTATGAAGGGTGTAAATAAAATTATTGTATCAGATATTAATAGTAATAAATCACTTTATGAGTATCAGTATAGCAACAATCATCATATCACACCGGAATGGTCTTCAGACAGTAAAGGTTTTTATGTGATAGAGATTGAAAACAGAAATAAAAAAATCGTAAAATATACACTTGAAGCTGATCCCTCTAGAAAAGTCATTTACGAAGCGGGAAGTGAAAACATTAGCTATCCTAAAATTTATGGCAACCACCTTTTTTATCAATCACCTTATAATGGAATCGATAATATTTATGTGATTGACCTAACCACGAATGAGCATTACCAAGTAACCAATGCAACCTATGGAGCATACTTTCCTAATTTCGACCAGAAAACTTCTGCCCTATATTTTTCTGATCACCAGGAATTTGGTTTGAACATTGCAAAGAAAGAAATTGATTTTGCTCACCTAACTCCTAAAACAAAAGTTCCGGTTTACAAGGATCCCTTACCTGCTATCCTTACTGCCCAGGAACCTGGGGTCATCAAACCAAAGGACATTACAAACCATGCATATCCAATTGAAAAATTTCCAAAAACAAAGGGTATCATCAATCCACATAGCTGGGGTGCCTATATGGGCGCAAACCTTAATGAAATCCAATTTTTTGTCAGCTCTACAGACATTAGAAACACTACCCAGATCAATGCTGGTTATGCTTATAATGTCAACGAACAACACGGCAGATGGGAAGCGGAGGCGAGCTATCATGGTTTATTCCCCATCATTGGCCTGTCATATACAGATGCCAGGAGGGGTTTTTCTGAAGAAATTTTAGATACAACAAGAAGTTTCTCATGGGATGAAAAAGGTGTACAACTTGGCCTCACTATTCCGATTCAACTGACAACTAGCAAATATCAAAGGGCACTTGTATTTCGAGGACGAGGCGGAATGTATCAGGTGAAGGGTTTTCCGCCTTATCCATTTAATAATATTGAGAAATATATCACGAATGGTAATTTATATTCTATGAAGTTGGATGCAACTTTTAGAAGGTTATTGAAAACAAGCCAAAGAGATCTTTACAGCAAGTGGGGGCAATCCATGAATATTTTTCTATACGGAACCCCATTCGGAGGAAATTATCAAAGCACCCTGATTGCATTAGAAGGCACATTTTATTTCCCGGGGTTAGCTAAACACCACAGTTTGTATATTCGCCCCGGCTATCAATATGAAAACAAAGTCAACTATAATTTTTCAAGTCCGATATTATTCCCCAGAGGATACACCTATACTTCCTATGATCATTTTTATAAAGTTTCTGCCAATTACTCCCTACCCCTATTCTATCCGGATTTTGGTATTGGCCCCTTACTTTACATCCAGAGAGTAAAAGCCAATCTGTTTTATGATTTGGGAAAAGGGACTCTAGATAGCCCTTATGATTTTATCACGAAAGAGAAGGTTTATAAAAGCTTGGGGTTAGAGGTTAATTTTGACTTTAATATCATGCGATACAAATCCCTATTAGACCTTGGTTTTAGAATTAATTACCTACCCGAAGATCAATCATTTTCTTATAATATACTGATAGGCACCCTTGGATTTTAATTTTTACTAATAGAATTTGAAATTTCACGGTTTTGTAATCCCCTTTTTTACAATTAATTATAAAATATTTAAAAAAGTAGGGATAACTTTTTAACGAAAGGCTGAATAAAAACATTCTTTTAATTAATTTTGTCGCGCTAAAAATCAAGTTTTATGGCCGAGATAATTAGAATGCCAAGGATGAGCGACACCATGGAAGAAGGTGTAATTGCTTCATGGCTTAAGAAAGTAGGAGATGAAGTGAAACCAGGTGACATATTAGCTGAAGTCGAAACTGACAAAGCTACAATGGAACTGGAAGCTTATGAAGAAGGAACGCTTCTTCACATTGGCGTAAATGAAAAAGAAACTGTACCCGTAGATGGCGTAATTGCTATTTTAGGTGAAAAAGGAGAGAATATCGATGGGGTTCTTGCTGAAATTAATGCAGGAGGATCAGCACCAGCAGCTTCTGAAACACCAAGCGAAACACCGGAAACTCAATCTGAAGCACCAGCACCTTCAGAATCAATAGATACATCAGGTATTAAAGCTTCCGTCATCACCATGCCAAGAATGAGTGATACCATGACAGAAGGTACGATTGCTGATTGGTTGAAAAAAGAAGGCGACGATGTGAAATCAGGTGATGTGTTGGCTGAAGTAGAAACTGACAAAGCCACCATGGAATTAGAAGCCTATGAAGATGGCACCTTATTATATATTGGTGTTGAAGCTGGCAATTCCGTTCCTGTTGATGGAGTGATTGCAGTAATTGGAGAGAAAGGAGCCGATTTCGAAACACTATTGAAAGCTCATAAATCGCCGGCAAAAGAAACACCTAAAGAAGAAAAGAAAGAAGTGGTTGCTCAGGAAGCTACTGTAGCTCCAACAAAAGCACCAGTTCAAAACTCAGCACCTAAAGCTACTACTGCCACATCTAGTAATGGCAGAATAAAAGCTTCCCCACTTGCTAAAAAATTGGCTGACGAAAAAGGTTATGACATAGGCCAGATTCCAGGATCAGGTGAAGGTGGAAGAATTATCAAAAGAGATATTGAAAACTTCACTCCTGCTGCTCAACCTACTGCCACAGGTTCGGTTGCTGCGATAGGTCAGGAAGGTTATGACGATACTCCTGCATCACAGATGCGGAAGGCAATCTCCAAAGGATTAGCTAACAATCAGTTTGGAGCTCCACATTTCTATTTAACAATGGAAATTGATATGGACAGAACCATTGAAGCACGAAAGAGCATCAATGAAGTTGCTTCTGCAAAAATATCCTTTAATGACATCGTAGTAAAAGCGGTGGCTGCTGCGCTTCGTAAACATCCTGAGGTAAATACTTCGTGGATTACTGAAAGCAATACCATTCGACAGTATCATCATGTGCATGTTGGAGTAGCCATGGCAATTGAAGATGGATTGGTTGTTCCTGTTGTGAAATTTGCTGATGGTAAATCGCTTACACAGATATCAAGTGAAGTGAAAGAATTCGCCGGCAAAGCAAAGGATAAAAAACTTACCCTTGATGAAATGCAGGGAAATACCTTTACCGTTTCTAATCTTGGAATGTTTGGTATCGAAGAATTTACTTCTATCATCAACGCACCGGAATCATGTATTTTGGCAGTTGGCGGCATTAAACAAACTCCGGTTGTTAAAAATGGTCAGATCGTTCCTGGTAACATCATGAAAGTGACCTTGACTTGCGACCACCGAACAGTAGATGGTGCAGTAGGCGCCGCCTTCCTGGTGACTTTGAAAAATTTATTAGAAGATCCAGTCAGAATTTTAGTTTAATCGTATATATAAACCCTGAATCTTTTCAGGGTTTTTTATTTAAACTATTTTTATTTTAAAATCATACGTTTTGACAAAAGTACGCTCAACTACCGTAATCGCCGTAAGTCATAATGGACAAGTAGCCATAGGCGCTGACGGACAAGCCACCATGGGAAATTACGTGGCTAAAAGCAATGTGAAGAAAATCAGAAAATTGCAAGATGGCAAAATCGTAACCGGTTTTGCGGGCAGCACTGCTGACGCCTTTACCCTTCTCGAAAGATTTGACGAAAAATTAAGTGCATATGGTGGGAATATGAAGCGTGCCGCCATTGAGCTAGCCAAAGACTGGCGAATGGATCGCTATTTAAGGAGGCTTGAAGCCATGATCATCGTTGCCAACAAGGATGAAGTATTGGTACTAAGCGGCACAGGGGATGTATTAGAACCTGATAATGAAATCGCTGCCATCGGATCTGGAAGCATGTATGCCCAATCTGCTGCCATGGCACTTAAAAAACATGCACCTAACATGTCTGCTAAAGATATTGTGACTGAAAGCTTAAACATTGCTGCGGATATTTGCATCTACACCAATCACAATTTAGTGGTTGAAACGCTAGATTAATATGCACGCTGCAGAGCAATTGACAGGAGGAAATTTATTAGCCCTGATTGCGGGGCTAATTATTTTGGTAGTGGTAACATATATTTTGTTAAAACCCAAAAAGCGAAAACGATGAAATTATTCGCAGCTACCCTCCTTCTATTATTAGCTTTTCAGATTTCAGTTTTTGCACAGGAAGAAGTAGAGCATAATTTTGAAATGAAGCCACAAAAAACCAATTGTGAAGAGCTTCAAATTGAAAAGCTAACTACTGAAAACCAAATTTTGAGTGTTGAAAATTCGATCTTCAGATTTACTCAGGATTTTAAATTAAATAGAAGGGAAGGTTTTCAATCTGCCCATTACTACTCATGTGATAGCAAAACAGGATATGTTATTGCAGAAATAGACAATAAAAAAAGCCTGTACTCAAATATCTCAAAAGAACTTTGGGAGCAATTTACCACCTCCGGAGACTTTTTAAATTTCATTCAAAAGCATTTTACGAATAATTAATAAACCCTTTTAATAGTCTGATTCATTATGGGTCAGTTTTATTCTTTTTAAGTTGTGGAACATACCATTCCAGAGGTGTCTCCTATATCTCAATTTGTTTCCACCAAGCGTCTGACGGTTCAAGCATCATAGCACCAATGTGGCATTATCTTCCAAACCGTCTGACGCTATACAAATGATTTTCTATGTGCCTTAATAAGAAACTATCCCTCTAATAAAGAATTAATCCAAATCTTATAAATTATAGTATTTTCAAAATTGAATATTTTGATTTATAAAGATCATCCTTTAAAATCACTAATCAACCAATATGAAAATTGTTCCAAATGAATTTTATCATATTTATAATCAAGGAAACAACAAAGAAAAAATATTTTTTACCCATGCCCATTACATATATTTTTTACGCTTGGTAAGAAATAAAATCAAACCAATTTCAGAGATTGTTTCCTATTGTTTAATGCCAAATCATTTTCACTTTTTAATATATACAACCGAAACATCTGCGAAAATCAAAAAAGTAGGGGCACTGAATATCTCATTTTTAATGGAAGCCTATCGTCAAATTTTAAGCAGCTATACTCAAGGAATAAATAAAGAATTAGGTAAAACAGGTTCCTTATTTCGTCAAAAAACAAAATCTAAATTAATAGAGGATAAAACAGAAGATTACCTATTCAACGTGTTTAATTACATCCACCAAAATCCTTTGAGAGCGAACCTAGTTGAAAGTATGGAAGAATGGCAATATTCATCATTTAAAGATTACGCCGATTTGAGACATGGATCACTATGCAATAAATCATTAGCTTTTGAATTTATAGGTCTTAATAAAGAAAATTTTGTCAATGAATCGAATGCTATAGCAGATTTTGAAAAAGTGAAATCTGTGTTTAATCAATAAAATCAGAATATCAATTATCACAAAGCGTCTGACGGTTCATCAACTAAAGCTTCCATGTGGCATCAACCCCCAAACCGTCTGACGCTATGCACCTCATATCTTCTAGCCCATTCTTTACACTCAACTATTTCTTTATCTAAATAAATTAGCCTCCATTAGTTAGAAGTCATCGAGCATTGACAGCCTAAATCAACCCTCTACAAGACTTATCCTTCTTACTCCTATTCTAACTTCAGAATCCCAACTTATCAAACTGCAATTGCCAAGGTTTTCAACCAACGACAACGCTATAATACTCAATTCTCAATACCCAGTGTTCCAACGCTAAATTTTTTTTCACACCTCGATAGGGGTAACAAATGATTGGCTTGTCTATAGGGTGAATTTTATAAAGACAAGAAATCATGAAATCAATCAAATTCTTTAAAACGTTCTTTTTATTGCTCTTTGCCATATCTGCAACAAGCATTTCAGTTCTGGCCCAAGAACAATCTAAAGATGAACTCAAGCGACCTATTCAATTAACTTTCGTTTATCCGGTTGGTTCAAATGGGATACATGCTTATAGATATGTTAATAATGTGTCGATTAATATACTGGCTGGCATGTCAGGAGGAACTGACGGACTGGAAATTGGAGGGCTCGCCAACATATCAACAGGGCATGTAAATGGTGTTCAGGCTGCAGGATTGCTGAATGGCTCCGCAGAATATGTAAAGGGATTGCAATTAGGAGGTATTGCTAATTTTAACAAAGGCGAATTTGTAGGTGCTCAGGCGGGGGGAATTTCCAATATCAACACCTACAAATTTCAGGGATTACAATTAGCCGGGATATCCAATATTTCTCTCGACAAAGTAAATGGCTTGCAAGCTGCAGGGATAAGCAACTTTACACGGGGCAATGTTTATGGCTGGCAGCTTGCCGGAATAGCTAATGTGGCCACTGAAAAAATTAATGGCGTCCAAATCGGACTCATCAACTATAGCAAAGCTGTAAATGGATTTCAAATAGGCTTGATCAATGCTACTAATGAAGTAGAAAAAGGAGCTGTCCTTGGTTTATTTTCATTTGTAAAAAATGGTTATACGAGAATGGAAATCGAGGCCAATGAAACGTTTTATGCCAATTTCGCGATAAAAAATGGCCTGCCCTGGCTGTATAATATTTACACCGTAAGCTACAAAACAAAAGGTAACAAGAATTACTGGGCCCCTGGAATCGGATTGGGGACTTATCAATCCATTTCCGACAAACTTGGAGTAAATGTTGACTTAATCTCCTACCAGGTAAATGAAGATGAATGGTGGACAGAAGATTTAAACATGCTAAACAAATTGAAAGTAAACCTCTCCTACCGATTGACAGAAAGAATCGAATTATACGGTGGCCCATCATTAAATGTAACAGTATCTGGTATCAAAGATCAGGAGGGAAATATCATTGGCGAGTCATTTACCCCATCCTGGAAATCATATGAAAAGACCTATTCAAAAAACCAGGTGAAGACCTATGTAGGTTTCAACTTTGGTATCCGACTATAAAACCCTCTTTAACTTAAACAATTAGTAAAATGAATAATCACAAAAAATTAATATACTTCATTGCCTTAGTCGTTGCATTTATTTGCGTTTTATCCATGCAAATATTTGCACAAGGGCTCACCCAAACTATTCGTGGAAAAATCATTGACCAGGATAGTATGTCAGAAATTATCGGTGCCAATGTAGTCGTACTAAACAGCGATCCGATACTTGGTGGTTCTACAGATATTAGTGGTGAGTTTGTCATCAAAAACGTTCCCATTGGCCGTGTTACTCTAAAAATCACAAGTATTGGTTATGAGGAATCCGTCGTTCCCAATATCATTGTAGGAACAGGTAAAGAAGTTCAGATCAATGTACAGCTACGAGAATCCTTTGTTAAGCTGGAAGGAATCGTCATTAATGAAAAAACAAATGAAGGAGAAGTGCTGAATGAAATGGCCAATGTGAGCGCACGGGCATTTTCCGTAGAAGAGACCAAACGCTATTCCGGATCTTTCAATGATCCTGCTCGTATGGTAGCAAACTTCTCCGGCGTACAAGGAAATACGGAAGGTTCCAATCACATTGTCGTAAGAGGAAACTCTCCCAATACGGTACAGTGGCGGCTTGACGGAATAGAAATTCCCAACCCTAACCATTTTGCAGAAGAAGGTTCTTCAGGAGGTGCCATTAATGTATTGAACAGCTCCATGTTGACCAATTCAGATTTCTTTACCGGTGCATTTGTTCCGGAATATGGAAATGTACTGGGTGGTGTTTTTGATATGAAACTTAGGACTGGAAATAAAGAAAAACGGGAATACTCTTTTACGGCAGGAATATTAGGGACTGATATGTCCTTAGAAGGTCCATTTAAAAAAGGTGGCAATTCCTCCTATTTATTTAACTATCGATACTCCACGTTATCCTTACTGGATGACATGGGAGTAGTAGATTTTGGGGGAGTACCAAAATACCAGGACCTCTCTTTTAAAACATCCTTCCCTACTAAAAATGCCGGGATTTTTACCATCTACGGATTAGGTGGAATCAGCAGTATCAAAGATGAAACATTGCAGGAGGAAACTGAAAAGTTATTGCAGAAAGGCAATTATGAATCCACTTTTGGCACGTTCAATATCAATCACGCTTACTTTTTCAATAATAATACCTCCATCGAAACGCATCTTTCAGTTTCTCAAAATGGCAGTAATTACAAAAATTATTTATTGAGTGATGATTCCACCAGTTTCTATAATTCATACAATCACAATCTTAATAAATACACCTACCGAATTTCTACTGCGATCAATAGTAAAATCAACCATCGCAATACCATCAAGGCAGGAATAAAGTACAACCTTTTCTATTTTGACTTTAAGCAAAACTTTTTCAATAAGGAAACCAATGTAATGGAAACCTGGCTGGCTGATAAAAACAATTCCGGATTAGCACAAACCTATGCAACATGGAAGTATAGAGCGGCAGAAAGCGTAACCTTTACGACCGGGGTTCATTTTCTATATGACGATTTAACTTCTCATACCAGTATCGAGCCGAGAATTAGCGGGAAATGGCAAATAAATGATAAACAATCTATTTTTGGTGGATTCGGCATTCACTCACAATCGGCTTCATTGCCTGTTTATTTCTCCATTATTGAAGATGAAAATGGTAACACATCCCGTCCAAATATGAAGTTGGATTTTATGAAAGCCCGGCACTACGTATTGGGTTATGATAATAAAATATCTAATAATGTCTATTTCAAATCAGAAATATACTACCAGGATTTGTATGACATACCTGTAGAAAACAATCCTAACGGTTCCTTTTCTCTTATCAATGCTGTGGAAGGATTTACAGATCGAACCCTGGTAAACAGCGGAACTGGTACTAACTATGGTTTAGAGTTGACATTAGAGCGATACTTCAGCAATAATTATTATTACCTGGTCACAACGAGTCTTTATGATGCTAAATACAAGGCCATGGATGGAATCACAAGGACGACACGTTTTAATGGAAATTATATTGCCAATGTTTTGTTTGGGAAAGAGTTTTATTTGAAAAAAGGAAATAAAAATAAAGTCTTGAGTTTGAATAGTAAGGTTTCATTGTACGGCGCCCGTAATATCACCCCTATTGATCTGGATAAAAGTATTGAACTTGGAAGAACCATTTGGAAAGAAGACGAGGCATTCTCTAAAAAAGGAGATGACATATGGAAAGTGGATTTTTCACTCACTTATAGTTGGAATAAAGCTAAAACTCGTCAGGAATTAAAATTAGATATTCAAAATGCACTAAATGCACAAGGAGTTACGGATGAATATTATAATGATGTGACACAAGAAATAGAATTAAGTACTCAGTTGTCCATTTTTCCTGTTGTGATGTATACCCTCGAATTTTAAATACCCCCATCTTATATTGAAATAAAGCCGCCTGAAGTAGGACGTCAGGCGGCTTTATTTTTTATGCAAATTCTATCAGCTTACCTTCAATATTCTATTTCATTTTTTCGGCATAGGAATTGTACATACAGTACGCATTTCGATTAGTATGTACTGCAATTCATATTATTACGAGATATTAAAAGTGCCACCACACTTACAAAATGAATTAAATCAAGTAGATTTTGTAATGAATAAAATCATCTTCCTGATATTTTTTATTATTGCTTCGGCTATTCAAATTGACTGCCATGCCATCCAAAATCCCGACACACTTACCTACAAAGTGGAAGGTGACAAGGTGGTCGCATTTTTTTATTCTTCCGGGAAAATCAATTCCCCTACCCTTTTCTTTATTCATGGCTTTATGGATTCAGGAGACAAATGGAATATAGGGAGTGAATTGTCAAAAGCAGGGATAAATGTATTTATTATTGATCACAGAGGCTGTTATCTAAGTGAAGGTAAGTATAGTATGATGAATGCCCAACAGGACATTGATTGGGGTATCAGATTTTTAAATTCAAACACAATCCGTCAAAAATATCATATGAATTCCGAGTCTACCATTTTAGGCGGCTATAGTTTTGGTGGGGGCATGGCACTAACCTATGCAAAACATCATCCGGAAATTAAGCGGGTTATTACCATAGCCGGTCCGGATATTGGCAAACTTCATCAGGAGTTTCAACAGGATTCTTATGCTAAATCGATGTTTGAGGCGATACTGGAAACTACCAGTAAACCGTATGGCCCTATTCAATATGCCTACAAACACCCCCTTTTGGAATTCGCTCAAAAGGAAGATTATTTTAAAATCATTGGTTCTTCCACAACTATTAAAGGAATTGATATTTTAATGATTGGAGCAAAGAATGACCAAACCGTAAACCTGCACCATCACACTCTGCCACTCTATTCATACCTAAAGCCTTATAATGAAGCTCACTTAAAAATATATGATGATGGGCATTCATTCCATAAAGTTAAAAAGGAATTGGTTGATGAAATTATATACTGGATAATCAAAAAGAAATAAACTATTTTTAATCAACGACCAACAATCATGAAAACACTTTATTTCATCATCTTTTGCTCAGTGGTAGTTATCAATACCGTTAATTGCCAAAATAACACCAACTGCATTATTAAGACTTCCCTGGGAGATATCTCCATCGAACTTTTTGATGAAAAAGCACCTGTAACAGTGACTAATTTTTTGCATTATGTTGATCAGCATCTTTATGACAGTTCAAGTTTTTTCAGAGTTTGCACTCCAGAAAATGAAAAAACCAGGGAAATCAAAATTGAGGTAATTCAAGGTGGCAATGTACCGGAAGGAAAAGAATTTCCATCTATACCTATCGAAACTACCAATCAAACAGGAATAAAACACAAAAACGGAGTCATCTCGATGGCCAGGGCAGAGCCAAACACTGCTACTTCTTCCTTTTTTATTTGTATAGGAGAACAACCGGAACTAGACTTTGGAGGAAAAAGAAACCCCGATGGATTTGGGTTTGCAGCTTTCGGGAAGGTCACTAATGGTATGGAAATAGTATTAAAAATTCAAAAGGGGAAGAATATCGATCAGTATCTTTCAGACCCTGTGCTGATATATACAATTGAAAAATCCCTTTAATTTTTTAACAACATTATAACTTTAATATTTTTGAACCTAAATTTTGATTAACTTTGCACAGGGAATTAATTCTAACATTTTTTTAGAATATAAGACGATTAACCACAATCAAAAAAACGACTTTTTAATTGCGCTATGACTAAAAATGAGATTATCAATAAGTTGCATAATCAATATTCGGAGTTTTCTAACTATATCCTTTCATTAGATGAAGAAGAATACTTGTTTTCATATAATGATGTGAAATGGACACCCGGGCAACAAAACAAGCATCTAATACTGAGCACACGACCATTAGCGTTTGCACTTCTTCTACCTGGATGGTTACTAATATTACTTTTTGGAAAAGCCAAAAGACCATCTAAAACGTACAACGGCTTAGTTAAAAAATATAAGTCCAGGCTAAAATTAGGGGGTAGAGCTACAAGGCCATTCATACCTTCATCCGTAGATTTTTCGCAAAAAGAAAAACTAAGTTTTCAATTACTGCAGACTATCCAAACGATAATTAAGAGACTTAAAAATTTTTCAGACGAACAATTAGAAGAAATCATTTTACCACACCCTTTGATAGGCAAACTTACGCTTAAAGAAATGTTATATTTTACCGCACATCATGCCCAGCATCATTTAGACATCATTAAAAAACAACTCAATTCAAAGAAAAATATTATAGCAGAAAATTAATGATCTAATTCCTTCAAAATTTTCAGCAATCGATCCCAGGATTGATCCCTTGCCGTTTTGTTATCACCCTTTTCATTTGGATCATCTCCGCGACGCATATATGCATGTCCGGCACCCTCATAAATCTCATATTCATAGGTATTGTCATTAGCCTTCATTTGAGATTCTGCATTTGGTATGCCCGCATTGATCCGTTGGTCATTGCCCCCATAAAATCCATATACCGGCGCTGTTATCTTTTCATAATCACTGTCATTTTTCGGAGCGCTGCCATAAAATACCAATGCTGCCAGTATCTGCTCATTATTTGTAGCAAAACGAAAACTCTGCGAACCTCCCCAGCAAAAACCAGCTACTACCGTTTTTCCGTTGCAAGCTGGAATATTCGCTGCAAATGACTGTACTGCTGACAAATCTTTTGTAACCTGCTCGGGATCCAACTGATAAATCGCAGAACGGGCTTCATCAGAAGTAGCAAAATCAGTAGTCAGTTTATGCTTTTCATCAAAATCCGATAATAAATCCGGAGCAATGGCTAAAAATCCTGCCCCTGCCAATTGATCAGTAAAACTACGTGCCCAATCATTTAACCCACGATTTTCATGAATTACAATTACAGCAATGGTTTTTTCGGAAGTCTCAGGATAGGCCACAAAACAATGTACTACACGATCACCATAGGTTACGTCCACCCATTCATGATGACGGGGAGAATTTTCCAATTGGGAAATGGCATAATCTTGTGAATAAGAAATAAATCCATAAACAAGGAAAGTCAGAAGTAGTAGAGATTTTTTCATGGTTTTAAATGGTTGGTAAATAGATTATTAGCTTAATTTAACGAATACTCCTCATTTTTATAAGTATGGGTATCATTTGTTTTTTATTGACTCATACGAAGTTAACTAACCACTAAAATTAAAGGAGAAATGTTAACTTGAAACCAAACGTTCAAAATCTAATCTAAACCTTAACATTCTTAATGAAAAAGCTATACGCTATTTATTGCTATGCTACCTTATTTTTTGGTATGGCACTCTCTACATTTGCCCAGGACCAAGGCTATAAAAATTTCCAGGTTTCTATGTATACCCGCTCCTATGAAGTAATAAAAATGGGTGATCTAAAATGGCTGGAAGATCAATGGGAAGAAATTACTCGACAAGTGCATATCGACAAAGTTTACCTCGAAACACATCGTGATCTTGTCATAGTCAATGAAGACACCTTGCGAATGGTGAAGAAATTTTTCGAAGATCGAGGTATTGAAACAGCCGGCGGCATCACCCTAACAGTATATGAGCCTAATCGATTTGAAACATTTTGCTATAGCAATCCCGAGCATAGAAAAATAGTACAGGAAGTGGTAGAATTAACCGCACGCAATTTTGATGAATTGATCCTGGATGATTTCTTTTTTACAAGCTGTAAATGTGAAAAGTGTATTGCAGCTAAAGGCGATCAAAGCTGGACAAAATTTCGATTGAAATTAATGGATGAGGTGGCACGAAAGGTAATTATTGGCCCTGCCAAAGCTGTAAATCCGAATATTAAAACAGTTATAAAATACCCCAATTGGTATGAGCATTTTCAAGGATTAGGTTTTAATCTGGAGACAGAGCCTAAAATATTTGATGGGATATATACAGGAACCGAAACCCGTGATGCTTTCATGAGTAACCAGCACCTGCAACAATATCTAGGATACAATGTGTTTCGATATTTTGATAACATCAAACCAGACGGAAATGGAGGAGGATGGGTAGATACAGGAGGAGCCTTCAACCTCGATCGTTATGCAGAACAACTTTGGATCACTTTGTTTGCAAAAGCACCTGAAATCACCTTATTTGATTTCAGACAGTTGATAGGTAGAACTCTTGATCAGTTTAAAAAAGCAGATTGGCAAGGGCAAGGAACAAGCTTTGATCTTGAAAAAATGATGACACCTATTGGTAAAGGGAAAAAGAAAGCTCCACCAACGACAGTAGCACGGGCTGCCGGATATACTTTTGAATTGATAGATCCTATAATGTCAGAAATGGGCAACCCCATAGGACTTGCTGCTTACCGTCCTTATCACTCGGTAGGCGAAGATTTTCTACACAATTATCTGGGCATGATTGGTATTCCAATTGATTTAAAGCCAGAATTCCCGGTAGATGCACCAATGGTTTTACTTACCGAAACTGCAAAATATGACAAAGACATTGTAAGTAAAATTAAACAGCAATTAGTGAATGGGAAATCCGTCATCATCACTACCGGACTGCTGAAAGTCTTACAAGGAAAAGGAATAGAAGATATTGCGGAATTACGATGCAATGACGATAAGATGCTGGTTGATACTTTTATTCATAACCGTAGGGAAATTGGCACAAGCAATAAGAAATTATCTTTTCCACAAATAAAATACCTCACCAATGACTCCTGGGAAATCATTTCTGCGATCGATGGTCCAAATGGTTGGCCAATCCTCCATGAAGCTGAATATGCCAATGGAAGTTTATTTGTTCTTGCCATTCCTGATAACTATGCAGATCTCTATCATTTGCCTTCTGGTGTGCTAAATCTTTTAAGAAACTATCTTCAACCATCTATGCCTGTGATTTTAGAGGCGCCTGGAATTGTGTCGATTTTTGTCTATGACAATGACACTTTTATAGTTGAGTCATTTATGGATGAAGAAGCGGAAGTAGCCGTTACTACACAAACAGACTACTTGTCCATTGAAGATCTTCAAAGCAAGGAAAAGATTGTTGGAAAAGATCGACCTGCTGAACGTCGTGGCTGGGGTCTTCCAAAAGATGGGGATAAAAAGGTGTTTAATTTCAATATCAAGCCGCATTCATTTAGAGCATTTAAGATGGTGAAGTGATGGTAGTAGAATGACGTCTCAAATCCAAACGGAGTTCAACGTCTCATACAAATCAAAAAATAATAAACAGTAATCCCCGGACTTGTGTAGCTGAAAAGAGGAAGGATGTTCCGGGGTCTTTCATTTACAAAGTGTATAGTCTAAAGTATTAAATTCCCTTCCAAATGTAAATACCTCAAAGCCTGCAATTAATTTTCAATATTCAATTCACAAATACCAAAATGCCTGGCTATTAATTTTCAATATTCAACCATCAATTTTTAACACCCATTGACCAATACCTAATGCCCAATGCCCAAAATCATCGATTGCCAAGGTCTTCAACCATTGGCAACGCTTCTACTCCTTGCTCCTTATACATTGCCATTTTCCCCTTGCCCACTTAAAAATTAAGACTTTACCTTCAAATTGTGTATTTTATCAACTTCAACATAATTGATTGCTTTAAGAATGGGTACGGTAAGCATTTTCAATGAATTTGACTGGGGTGATCCGATCATCCCCATTCATCGGGACCCTGAGTGGGAAGCTGAGGTGAAATCAGAAATGGGGCTTGTATCTGATCTGTTGAAAAGGGTGTCTCCCAGCCCTTGGCTGAGAAAGGCATGCTTGATATGGCCCAGGATTAAAGTAATAAAGTTTCCTAAAAAATTAGGTGATATAGCCACATTAGTAACTGCCCAGGAAAATGCCTGCCGTTATTGTTTTGGTGTAGCACGGTCACAAATGCAGTTATATGGCTATTCCGAAAAAATGATTAGCAACATTGAGCGTCATATGCTCATGGCCGATCTTGACGAACGGGAAAGGACATTCATTCGTTTTTGCAGGGATCTTTCACGATCAAATCCGCGGCCACCTAAAGAGGATCGGGTGAAACTCGAAAACTTAGGATTTACAAAAGAAGCCATTACGGAAATGGCCTTTCATATCTCCATTCATTGTTTTATGAACAGGGTGGCAACCTTTATTTCCTGTCCACCTATGTATTATATTGAAAACCTTTCCAGCAGTTTTATTTTCGGAAGAATACTTCGACCGTTCTTTGGCCGGATGATTCGGAGTAAAGAATGGACCAGCGAAGTTTCATTGCCCGAGGGGTCGAAATCTTTTCCCGGTATTATCAACGCACTTTCGGGACTGCCCGGTGCACCTGTCTTAAACGAAGCCCTGGAAGGCGCATTTTCTTCTAATGTATTATCCAAAGAGTTAAAAGTATTGATGTTTGCAGTGATTGCCCGGGCATTGGACTGTGAGTTTTGCCAAGCTGAAACAGGTAAAATGGCGAAGGACCTGGGCTTTAAAGAGGAAGAATATGAAAAAGCATTATTGACATTAACTTCCCCTAAATTAAATGACGTGGAGCAAAAACTGTTTACCTGGACCCGCGAAACCATTCATTTTCAAACGGGAGCCATTCAAAAACAAATCAG
>JBNLGO010000017.1:0-33289 GCA_050306095.1 Cyclobacteriaceae bacterium | reverse complement strand
ATACTATAAAAATAAAACGTTTTGTCGTAAATGACCCTTCAATTGTCATTTTTATACATTTTGTTTTCAATAGCTGTTCGTAAATTTATTGTATCAATTATCTGGATTTAAATAAAAAAATAATGGCTATCAAAGAGAAAACGATTATTGAAGTTGGCACAACGGTCAATGTGCCTGCGCGGCAAACCTGGAAATTTTGGAGTGAACCGGCACACATCACTCAATGGAACTTTGCAACGGAAGATTGGAAATGCCCTAAAGCGGAAAATGACTTACGACCAGGTGGAAAATTTTCAAGCAGAATGGAAGCTAAAGATGGAAGTTTTGGTTTTGATTTCAACGGTATTTATGACAAGGTGGAGCATTGTCAATTAATTGAATACACCATAGAAGATGGCAGGAAGGTTTCGATCTCCTTTCAGGAAAATAGCGGAAAAACGCAGGTTGTCGAACGGTTTGAAGCAGAAAGTCAAAATCCAACCGAAATGCAAAAATCCGGTTGGCAGGCAATACTAAATAATTTCAAAAAATATGCAGAAAGCCAGTCTGGCAAATAAATTAATACTGACAATCAAAAAAACATAAATATGGCAAGTGTAAGCACCTACCTTAATTTTCCAAGGGAAACGGAGGAAGCATTTAATTTTTATAAATCAGTATTTGGGGGTGATTTTAATGGTGATATAATGCGATTTAGTGATATCCCTCCCCAGGAAGGAATGCCACCGATTTCTGAGGATGATAAAAACCTGATCATCCACATCGAACTCCCTATTTTGGGTGGGCATGTACTTATGGGCACAGATGCCCCCGAATCAATGGGGTTTAGTATCAACAAAGGCAATAATGTCCACATCAATCTCCAGCCAGATACCCGGAAAGAAACAGAAAGCCTGTTTAATGCCCTTTCTGAAGGTGGCAAAATAGAAATGGAATTGCAGGATATGTTTTGGGGAGATTATTTCGGGAGTTTCCGGGATAAATATGGTGTGCAATGGATGCTTAATTGTACTGAAAAGAAGTAAATAATTATGGGGAAAGAGACATTGCGGATTTGTGAAAAGGGGCATCGTTATTTTAAAAGCAGTGATTGTCCTACATGCCCTATCTGTGAAGCTGAGAAAAAGCCTAAGGATGGTTTCCTGGAAAACCTTTCAGCCCCGGCACGAAGGGCTCTTATAGGGAAAGGGATCACTGCTTTAGATCACCTTTCTTTATATACAGAGGAGGAAATTAGGGAACTCCACGGAATAGGACAAAATGCTCTAAATCGTATTCATCAACTCCTTCAACAAAATAATTTGAATTTTAAGCAATAAGGATATGGTAAAATTATCATCATTTACATTTATCACTTTGAATGGCTTTACCCATGGGCTGGATGGTGACATCTCCTGGCATCGGCATGGGGTAGAAGAAAATCAATATGCAGCAGACAGTATGGATTCAGGAAGCACATTGGTTTTTGGTAGATCTACCTATGAATTGATGGCAAATTATTGGCCTACTCCTATGGCAATGGAAAATGACCCTGAAGTGGCCAAAGGAATGAATGCATCTAATAAGCTCGTGTTTACTAATTCTTTAAAAGAAGTGGCTTGGGAAAACACAGAAATTATCAGTGGCAACTTTGTGGATGAAATGAAAAAACTGAAGTCAACTTCCGATCGTGACCTGACTATTTTGGGGAGCGGGAGTTTGCTGACACTTTTTGCAAGTGAAAGTCTGGTAGATGATATTCAAATTATGATAGACCCTGTGGCTATCGGGAGTGGGGTTTCGATTTTTAGTGGTTTGGAAAAGAACCTGGAATTAGAGTTTGTGAATTGCAGGTCATTTAGTAGTGGTGTAATTCTTCTAAGCTATAAATCAATGAAATAATGAAAAAACCAATCTATACGTGTCTGTGGTTTGAAAGTGAAGCACAGGAAGCAGCTTCTTACTATTGTTCCATTTTTGATAAATCTGAAATTATACAGAACAATTCACTGGTGTCACTATTTCGCATTAATGGTCAAAAAATAATGGCAATAAATGGAGGACCGAAGTATAAGCTGAGTCCGGCGGTATCATTAGTAGTGGAATGTGATTCACAAACAGAAATCGACCATTATTGGAAGAAATTGACAGAAGGTGGACGGGAAGATCGGTGTGGATGGTTGACAGATAAATTCGGGCTTTCCTGGCAAATCATTCCTTCTATTCTTGGGGACTTGATGAGTGATCCCAAAAAA
Organism: Cyclobacteriaceae bacterium; assembly: GCA_050306095.1. GTDB lineage: Bacteria > Bacteroidota > Bacteroidia > Cytophagales > Cyclobacteriaceae > CAJXNP01. The sequence continues at coordinate 31,055 of JBNLGO010000017.1, read as the reverse complement.
GCCTCCAATGTGATGAATGAACTTTTACAGATGAAAAAAATAGAAATGGATAGATTATTGAGCGCAAAGTAGAAATTACACTGATGGATTAGCATATCCTCCATCAGTGTAATTAAAAATTTATATGCTTTCTGGTAAAGTATATTCCCTGCCCTGATTTGCCTCTTGCAAGAAAATCATTAATGGCTCAAAATAGTCCAACATTGCCTGAGCGTTTATTTCTTCACCTGTTGATTCTTTCATAAGCTGTCGCCAATCTTTTGTGGCTCCAACTGAGAGGATTTCATGTAAAAATGCCCCAACGTCTTTGTTGCCATAGTAATTGGTAGCCTTTGGATCCATGTGCAGGATGTTTTCAGCTATGTGATTATGAAACTGAAACATAATGGCAAATGATAGTGCGTAATCATAATATTGTGCTGCATCATTATTGATATGCGTTTTTGATGGAGCGTCACAAAATTCTTCCCCTCTTTCATTGGGAGGTACTATCCCCTGGTATTGGGCTTTGAGCTCCCACCATTTTTTATTGAAATTATCCGGAGAAAGATTTTCTGCATAAAGATCATTTTCAAATTGCGTCATCACACCAGCCGACCAGGGAATGAACACGACATAATTTAAGGCTTCTTTCAAGAGCGACTGCACCTCATTTGTTTGTGCATCTGCAGGGAGCAACTCCAGGTTTTGTAAAAATGGTTTTTGCATTGCTGCCAATCCCAGCATACTTCCAATAGCTTCATGAAAAGCCCTGTTTGCCCCTTCACGTAATAATGGCGGCACATCCGGATTAGTATATTCAATATAATAATAAATGTGTCCGAGTTCGTGATGAGTTGTCTCGTACCAATCGGCATCAGGGAGCACACTCATCAGGCTTCGCAAATCATTCCGAAGGTCCATGTGCCATGCAGAGGCGTGATTGTTTTTCTTATAATCGACTGAATCTGGTAGTGGATAAAGACTTGATTTAGTATAAAACGATGGGGGCAGTTCTTCCAATCCCATGCTTACATAAAACCGCTCTGCTTGTTTTACCAGCCATTCAGGTCCTTTTTCTTCCAATATGCCATCCAAATCAATGCCTTCCACATCGATCATCGCTGACCAGTCCTGGCCCCATCTGTTTGGCAGCCAATGCGCCGGAAGCATTTCAGGTACCGGTTGGTTATATCTTTCTGCCAATTCATAGCGCGCATAGGTGTGCAATTCACGATACAGTGGCCATACATCTTTTACCAATTGATTGCATATATCGATCATTTCTTGTCTCGTCATACCGTAATCTGAAACCTGGTAAGTAAAGTAATCATCGTAGTCTAAAGCTTGTACCGTTTTATTTCTTAATTGCTGGAGATTGACCAGCCCTTCCTTAAGTTCTACACCCACTTTTTTACTGGTTTCCCATGCGGCTAATCTTTTATCAATGTCTGTTTCTTCCCGCAATATTTTGTCAATATCATTGGTAGATACAGATTCGCCATCAATCTTAAAATCATAGCCATATAAAGTTTCAGTTTGTTTTTTCTCTGCTTTGATACGTTCAGTTACCAAGTCACTTACGGTTTGAGGTTGGTTAGCGGCCAGGTATATTATCCTCTCCAGCACTTTTATTTGCAGCTCTTCCAATTCCTCTTTATGAGAGAGTAATTCCTTCACTTTATTGATAGTTTCCACACTTCCTGTAAATTCCGCCAGTTTTTCTTCGGCAACACGAGCCTTATACGTTTGCATCGTATCACCTTCAATTATTTTGGTGTTCAGGTCCCAATCAGCCAGGGAGGCTTCGTAATAGAGGTCAATGTATTGGCTGGTATAATCATCAATAAATGTTTTTGTCTCCGCTTTGTAATCCTTTTTAGGAGTGCAGTACTGTAAAACCGGAATAATCATCAAAAACAGGAGAGAAGAATAAATTGGTTTTTTCATAGTGTTTTGTTTCAATTGGCAGGAGTTAATTTATAAATTATCGTTGTGAAATGCAGATTATCCTATCCTAATTTTAGGAAGATGCTTCACAGGAAAATTTACGGAGTTGGCAATAAAGCATTTTTTATTAGCCTCTTCATGTAGGGTCAGGGCTTTTTCTTTAGAGCTGGTAGAAGAAATAATCACAATTGGGTTGAGTGTGACTTCTTCAAAAACGCCGCTTCCATCTTGTGTTTCTACCATTGTTCCTAGAGCCTGATCAGTATATTCTTTCACAACAATTTCATTTACAGCGCATAGATGCAAATACCAAAGCATATGGCAGGAGGATAATGACATCACTAATAGTTCTTCTGGATTATACCGAGTAGGATCCCCTCTGAAAGAAGGGTCTGAAGAACCTTCTATTTCTGGTTTGCCCGGAATAGAAATAATGTGATCCCTTTTGTAGGCATTGTATTTAGATGTTCCGGAACCTGAATTGCCAGTCCAGGTGAGATTTGAAGTATAGCTATGTTTTTTCATGTGCTATGTTATAATTTTTCCAATGCTCTATGAAGATCTTTCCAAATGTCGTTCACATCTTCTATTCCTACAGAAAGCCGTAGTAGATTGTCTGTAATGCCCATTTTAAGTCGATCTGCTACAGGCATTTTGATGTGGGAAGTTTTGGAAGGTTGACAAATAATTGTTTCTACACCTCCCAGACTTACTGCCGGAATTACCATTTCCAGAGTATCAAGAAATTTTTCGGTATCAAGATTATCATTTAGTTCAAATGAAAGCATTCCACCAAATCCTCCGATCATCTGTTTTTTCGCAATTTCATGGCCTGGATGATTTGTTAAACCAGGGTAATACACTTTTTTAATTTGAGAGGAAGAGTGAAGTAATTCAGCTAGTTTTGAGGCATTTTCGTTTTGTCGTTCTACCCTGACTGCCAAAGTCTTAATACTTCGATCGATCAGGTAATTATCCAGGGCATTTAGACTGCCTCCGTAGTTTAAAGCGCATTCATATATTTGTTTACCTAAATGATTGTTAGTAATCACCGCTCCAAAACAAAGGTCACTATGACCACTTAAATATTTGGTACCGCTATGAGTAACAATATCAAATCCCAATAAAATCGGATTTTGATTTATAGGCGATGCGAATGTATTGTCCACGATTGAAATTACACCATGCTTTTTGGCGATATCTGCTAGCGCTTTAAGATCAACAATAGTAAGCAATGGATTAGAGGGCGTCTCGGTATAGATCACCTTTGTGTTTTCAGAGATCAGTCTTTCAAAACCATCAGGGTCATTACCAGAAACAAAATCATAGCTTATTTGAAACTTCTCTAGTTCACTTAAAATTAATTTGTGCGTACCCCCATAGATCTCAGAAGAAATGATGATATGATCGCCACTTTTTACCTGGGAGAAAATAGCGGTAGAGATAGCCGCCATACCAGAGCTAAAAATCATTCCAAATTCACCACCTTCTAATGCTGCCAGTTTATTACCTATAGCTTTTTGGTTTAAGGTGTTGTAATACCTGGGATATACGGTATCGTCATACTCCCGATATCGATTTGCGGTAGATGTGAAAATAGGGGTGTTAACCCCCTGGTATTTTTCAACGGTAATCACACATTGACTTGCTTTTGATTTACTCATTTTAATTTGATTTTAGAGCTTTTTCAATTTGCTCAATATGTGAAAAATTGTGGCTAGCTACTTTGTCAATCTCATCTTTAAGAGTTCTTATGCCGGTTTCGCTATGAATAAATTCTTTATCAGCTTTTTGCTCATAAAATTCTTTGGCGTAATAGATCACAGCCGCTCGTGTTGATTCGTAAATACTTTTATTGATAGACAAAGGCACTTTCTCATAGTTAAGCTCCTGGCTAAATAAGTCCTGATCAAAGGCCCATATTACTTGTCTTGGTTCGGCAATTATCCTTCTGATCCGTTCGTATAAAATGGATTCTGCATCGGCCAGGTGGTGAAGGATCTGCCGGATATTCCATTTGCCAGGGCCATACGTTTTTTGAAGATCTGCGTCTGAGAGGTTATAATAAGGCAAGGTCTGTTGAAGACTCTTTTCGAGGTTTTCAATAATTTCCATTTGAGGTTAGGTTAAATTTATAAATGGTAAAAAAATAAGAGACGAAATTAGAATGTGGATAGTTTCGAATTATATAATTGTAACTACCAACTTCCGCTTAATCCTTCTGCAAGAGCTTTATTATATCGGTCAAGGTTAAAGGAATATAAATAAGGAGCTTTGTGCGCGCCACCGGTTTTTCGTTCCTCCAACCTGTTTAATATTTTGTAGGATAGAATTTTACGCTGAAAATTTCTTCTGTCTAGTTTCTTACCAAGGATTGTTTCATACAACTTTTGAAGTTCCGGCATGGTAAATTTCTTGGGAAGAAGATTATAACCAATAGGTAAATAACTTAATTGCCGACGCACATTGTCAAGCGCTTTTTCAACTATATCTCTGTGGTCAAGGCCTAAATCTGGTAACTTATTAATATCCCACCATTCACATGAAGTTGAAAGAATATCCGGTCGGGGATTCGCTTTAGAAAATTCCACTAATGCATAGTACCCCATGGTTATAAACCGTTGAAGAAGCCAATGTTCATCATCAAAGGCTATATTATGAATGGTAAGGTATTTTTTATTGATCTCAATATTATTTCTATCAGTATTGCCAAACAAATAAAATTGCTGAAGGAATACCTTGTTCAGGCCGGTTCGGGATTCGAGAATACGACCAGCTGCTTCATCGACATTTTCATCTTTTAATACAAATCCACCTGGAAGCGACCAGTGTTGCACGCCTTTCATTTGAAGTAAAAGTACTTTCAATTCATTTTCGTGAAATCCGAAAATGACACAATCTATAGAGAATCCAGGATGAAATAACTTTCCCTGGTCCTTTGATAATTTCTCTTGTACGTCCTTCAAAATTTAATATTTAAAGTTTCAAATAACCTAAATTTTATTTATCAATAAAAATACGTACATTGTGTCGAATAGACGCAATGAAACTAAAAAAATTACCATGAATGTGATAACTAAGTTAAAAAAAGGATTTATTTCCTTATTTGGGCTATTTATTCTAATCAGTTCCTGCCATTCACAAAAGGAAGAAGTTGCCTTTCGGGACTTAAATAAAAATGGTACGATGGATGTCTATGAAGATTCTTCACAACTAATCGACCTAAGAGTGGATGATTTGTTGAGTCAAATGACATTGGAAGAGAAAGCCGGAATGATGTTCATCAATGGAGCGAGGATAAATGAAGATGGATCCATAGAAATAAATCCATCAGAAGGTCGTGCTTTTGGTCAGCAAGCACTTCACTATATTAAAAACAACCAGATGAATCATTTTAATATCTGGGGGATTCCGAGTGTAGAAGCCTTGGCCAATTGGTATAATAACCTGCAACAATATATGGTGGATAGCACCCGGTTGGGGATCCCTTTTTCGCTGGCTTCTGATCCGAGAAACTCATTTAGCGAAAGCATCTTTTCAATGGAGGCGAAAGGATTTAGTCAGTGGCCGGAGCAATTAGGATTTGCGGCTATTGGAGATCCGGAATTAATGCGGCAACATGCAGATATGGCCCGTCAGGAGTACGTTGCTTTGGGGATTAGAATAGCATTACATCCAGTGGCAGATTTGGCTACCGAGCCGAGATGGCCAAGGATCAGCGGTACATTTGGAGAAGACGCACAGCTATCAGCAAAAATGCTCAAACCTTATATTTTAGGATTCCAGGGAAATGCTTTAGGTAAAACCAGCGTGGCATGTATGACCAAACATTTCTCCGGAGGCGGGCCACAAAAAGAGGGGCTGGATCCACACTTTGAATTTCAACAAGGGCAAGTATATCCCGGGGATAATTTTGAATATCACATCAAGCCTTTTGAAGCAGCCTTTGAAGCCAATACCGCTTCTATCATGCCATATTATGGCGTACCAACTGATCAGACCAGCGAAAATGTAGCCTTTGGGTTTAACAAAGATGTCATCACCGGACTTCTGAGGGAAAAATATCAATATGACGGTGTGGTTTGTACTGATTGGGGATTGATTACGGATACCCATATGGGGCCTGTGCTTTGGCCAGCAAGGGCATGGGGTGTTGAAGACCTATCTGAAGAGGAAAGAGTACTTAAGGCGTTAGATGCAGGCGTAGATCAATTTGGAGGAGAAAACTGTACACAACATGTGATCAGCTTAGTAAAAGGAGGTAAGCTGACAGAATCAAGGATAGATGAATCAATCAGAAGATTGTTAAAGCAAAAATTTGAACTTGGATTGTTTGATGATCCTTTTATTGATGTTCAAAATGCGATGGAGACAGTGGGTAAGGATGAGTTTGTTCAGGCAGGCAATGCAGCCCAGAGGAGGTCTTTCACATTGCTAAAAAATCCGGAAAACTTCCTGCCATTGAAGGATGATCAATTAAAAATATATGCTGAGGGTATTGATTCTGCCATTGTTGCAAAATATGCTTCATTTGTGGGTTCTCCTGCAGAAGCTGACCTGGCGATTCTGAGATTAAGCACACCGTGGGTGCCTGTAGAAACGGATAACTTCTTTGCCAGGGGATTTCATCATGGCGATCTCGATTTTAAGAATGGAAAGAAAGACAGCATAATGATGGTGTTGGATGAGGTGCCTACCATTGTAGATATTTACCTCGATCGACCGGCTGTTATTCCGGATATAGCGGATAAATCTGCTGCATTAATAGCTAATTATGGTGCGAGTGACGAAGCCTTGCTAGATGTGCTTTTTGGTAAGGCAAAACCTGAAGGAAAATTGCCATTTGAGCTACCTTCATCCATGGAGGCTGTAAAAAATCAGAAAGAAGATGTGCCATATGATTCCGAGGACCCATTGTTTTCATTTGGGTTTGGGCTTTCATATGAATAATGATATAAGGTTAGGGTTAATTAAGGTTGATTGCCAAAGCCGGGACAGCTCTCTTTGTTCCGGCTTTTTTGTGATTGAAAATTTACATGTAAATTGTTGTTTGATCCATTATCTATATTAAATGAAATCTATTCTATTCTGTTGCCAGATTTTAGTTTTTTCCTCTTCTGTTTTTGTTCATGGGCAAGACAGCAGCTTTGTACAACCAGCTATTGAAAGTATTTTCATGCAATTTGATAATGTTAGGGATTTCACTTTATCTAATAGTGAAGATGAAGCATATTTCACGGGTCAAAGCGCATTAGGTGAAGTGTCAGTGATTTTCAGAATTGAAAGGAAGAATGGTGATTGGCAGAAACCCGAAATTGCATCTTTTTCTGGCACCCATCATGATTTAGAGCCTTTCTTATCACCTGATAATCTGCGATTATATTTTGTGTCAAACCGTCTTGTGTATGATACATCCACTACTAAGAATTATGACATTTGGTATGTAGAAAGACCCTCTTTGAAAAAGCCCTGGTCTAACCCGGTAAATATGGGAGCTCCGGTTAATACTTCCTATGATGAATTTTATCCTTCGGTAGCTAGGAATGGAAATATTTATTTTACCTCTGTGCGACCTGGCCGAGGAGATAAGGATGATATATATGTCAGTTATTTTACGGACAATGGTTATGCTGATCCTGTTCTTCTTAGTGATGCTATTAATACGGATGGCTATGAATATAATGCCTACATTGCCGCTGATGAATCATATATTTTATTTGGGGGGTATAATCGACAGGATGGTTTGGGTAGTGGGGATATTTATTTGAGTAAAAACATTAATGGCACATGGAAAAAAGCTATTAATTTAGGGGAAAAGGTAAATTCAAAATGGATGGATTACTGTCCATTTATCCTTCATGACACCCTGTATTTTACCAGTAAAAGAGTAAAAACTAAAATGGGATCTTTTAGTTTTAAAAGTGTAGATGATTTTCTTACTCAAATGAATGATTACTCTAATGGTCAAAGCAGGATTTATAAAATTAAACTTGAAGGTGAAATTTTAAATTGACCTCTTTATTATCAAAAATACACCTCGCAATTGTCCATCATTCAGGAATGCATTGCGCAGGCATGAAAGGTACAATTCAAGCAAACAACATGCACAATCTTGAATTTATTGATTATATTATTTTCGCAACAATCATTGGATTGACAGCAGTATTAAAGGGGATGCAAAAAGTGATTAAGCCGGCTATTTTTTTTAGTTTAATATTCCAATTTTTTGTTGGTGGACTGCACGCCCAGAAATTTTCTGAACATCAATTTCGCTTTCAGCATATTACTGCTAATGAGTACTACGGGATAGGAAATGTATGGGACATAATAGAAGATCATGAAGGTTTTATCTGGTTTGGAACAGAGGATGGATTGCTAAAATATGATGGATATGAATTAACCTCTTATAAAAATATCCTAAATGATTCTACCTCCTTAAGCGGCAATTTTATCCTTAGTATTTTAGAAGATAGCAAGCACAATCTTTGGGTTGGAACATTAGGCAGTGGTCTAAATCTTTATAAGAGGGATGAAAACAGGTTTTATCGATTTAATCATGATCCAGAGAAGAAGGGGACTATACCTAATGACCGGGTCATGTCTATCCATGAAGATCGCTCTGGCAGGTTGTGGATAGGTACAGAAAGAGGCGGCCTAGCATTATTAGATTCTATTCCTTCGGATATTACTTCTATACAATTTAAGATAATAAATGCATCCACAGAAAGCCCTGTTCAATTGTCGGGGGACTTCATTCGTGCACCGATAGTGGAAGATCAGCAGGGCAATATATATGTAGCTGCTTATAATAATGGGGTCAATATTATTAGCCCGGATTTAAAGGAAATAGAATACCTGAAAAACATACCTGAAGATCCTAGCTCTTTAGTTGAAAATAATATTTATGAGCTCTTTGTCGATTCTCAAAACAGGCTGTGGATAGGTACGGAGCGAAATGGTGTGGATTTGTATATAAAAGATGAAAATCGCGTTGTCCATTATGCTGCAACAAAAGAAGACCATACACTTGAAAATAATGAGATTGAGACCATTGCAGAAGATAATTTTGGAAACATTTGGATTGGCACTGATAATGGTGCAGGCCTACTGCAAAACTCCAGTGACAAAATCCCGGCGAATGACTTTATTATTTTTCAACACGAGCCTCAAAATGAATTTAGTTTACTGAGCAATTCCATTAAAAATATATATGTAGATAGAAATAATTCCGTGTGGATAGCTTCTTATTACGGAGGTGTCAACGTGTATAACAAAGACAATTATAAATTCACTCCAATACGTCAAAAATCATGGATTCCTAACAGTCTCCCGTCTAATAATGTCACCTCATTTGCTGAAGACGATGAAGGGAATCTCTGGATCGGTACAGATGGTGGAGGTTTGACGCTATTGCGAAATGGGATCTATGATTTGTACCAGAATAATTATGAACAAATCCAACTTTATAACCCTTTTACCAGAGAGTACCAGAAAAAGATTAAGGCATTAAAATTTGATCATTCAGGAAATCTTTGGGTGGGAACATGGGCTAGTGGTGTTTTTAAATATCATGTTCAAACGGGTAAACATACATATTATGGATTAAACGATCCGGATCAAAACTTTAAAGCTTACAGTGTTTTGACCATTGAGGTAGATAAAGATGAAAATGTTTGGGTCGGAACACTTACCGATGGTCTTGGGGTTTACCATCCTGAAAAAGATTCTTTTACTGTTTATACGGTTGAAGAAGGAAGTAGCCATCATTTTGGAGCAAGTAGAATAAATATCATTTTTTCAGATTCCCAAAACAGGATGTGGATTGGTGGTGAACTAGGCGGGCTCAATTTGTACCATCGTGATAGTGATACTTTTGAAACGATCATTTATGAAGATATTCTGACCGAGAAAATCAACATTATTTCTATCAATGAAACCAGAGATGGTAAATTATTGATTGGCACACTCGAAGGATTAATTATATATGAACCCACCACAGGATCCGCTGTCAAATTCAATGAGTTGGATGGACTGCCTAATCATGTTATTCACGCCACACTGGAGGATGAGAATGGAAATTATTGGCTGACTACCAATATGGGGATTACGATATTTAACACCATGGATACCAGCGTGTATTCTTACAATAGTTTTGACGGGCTGCAGGGAAATAGCTTTAATAACAAAAGTGCCTTAATTACTTCCAATGGTTATATGCTATTGGGAGGGACGAACGGATGGAATGGGTTTAATCCCGGGAGCATATCCCAATCCGTTAAACATTTCCCGATTGTGTTTACAAAGTTTTATATGGATGGTGAGGTAGTCAACGTAAATACACCAAAATCTCCCCTTACTTCCAATATCAGTGCAAAAGCGCCTCTAAAATTGAAGCATTTTCAGAATAATATAGGTTTTGAAATCGCTTCATTGGAATATAATTTTTCTAATCTGAATAAATATTCCTACATCCTGGAAGGCTTTAATGACAATTGGCAAAATATGGGGACTGATCGTAAAATTTTCTTTACGAATTTAAGTCCGAATAATTATCTGCTCAGAATACGATCTACTAATAAAGATGGAGTGTGGTATGAAATGGAAGGCCCACTGAAAATATCCATTTTACCAGCCTGGTATCAAACAAAATGGTTTAAAGCTATCGCGGTACTATTAATATTACTAGGTGTTTATATCGTCATTTGGCTTAGAACTAAATATTTGATAAGGCAAAAAATAAAACTTGAAAAAATTGTAGAAGACAGAACGCTTGAGCTAAAAAGTACCAATATAGAGTTAAATAGTAAAAACAAAGAGATTCAGGCTCAAAATGAGGAATTAGCGGCCCAGAATGACCAAATAGTAGAACAGCGGGAAGAATTGGAACTAACCCAGGAAAAACTAAAAGAAGCAAACCAGGAGCTGGAAAGTAAAGTAGAAAGCAGAACAAAAAATTTAAAAAGCACCATTAAGAAATTGGATAAAACTGTAGAGGAGCTCGACCGGTTTGTGTATAGTGCTTCACATGACCTTAGCGCTCCAATGAAATCGATAAGGGGATTGTTGGAAATAGCTTTGAAAGAAAAGGACCCTGAGAAAATTACAGATTGTTTGAAGCATATTAAATTAAGCTCCAACAGGTTTGAAGATGTGATAAGAAATCTTGTGGATTATTCAAGGAATATTCACTTTCAGGTAAAAGAAGAGGAGATACATCTATCAGATAAGGTTAACAAATTATATGAAGAGTTAAAGTATTGGCCGGAAGCTAATAATCTTAAATTTTATAACCATATAGATAAAGATCTTGTGATAGAAACCGACGCAAACAGACTGGACACGATACTGAGAAACTTGATTAATAATGCTTTCAAATATGCTGACAAAAAAAAGAAATCTTATGTAAAAGTAGATGGTGAAAAAATGGAGAAGGAATGGATCATTAGGGTGGAAGATAATGGCATAGGTATAGAAAAGGATAATGTGAAGAACATTTTCAAAATGTTTTATCGGGCTTCCGAAAAATCAACGGGATCCGGATTAGGGCTATATATTGTTAATGAATCTCTCCAGAAAATAAATGGAAGAATGGAAGTAGATTCAGAACTCCATAAGGGGACAACATTTACGATTTACCTTCCTCAAAATCACAGAAATACCACTAAATAATTTTTCAATCAGTTTTTTGAAAAGTTAAGGAGGTACCGTCCTCATTTTCCAGGGATAATGTCAGCTTTTGTATTTGATATTTAATTCTTTGATCTGAGATTATTTTGGAAATACGCTCTTCCATTTCCATTTGCGGACACATCTTTCTCGTCATAGCCATCATTCCAAATTGCAATTCATTTTTCCCAATCATGGTGAAGTTGCCATTAAAATTATTGCAGCCCGCAAAGCCACTTACTCGTTCCTCTTTCACATAAAATTCACATACCGGAGCGCCATTTTCATTGAAATGATTTTTGTCTATTTCTTCTCCGTTGATATGGGTAAGCACCCAAATATCATGTAGCCTGGTATCAGGTATAAATTGACCACAACCCGAAAAGACATTTATTTCGTGACCATTTTCATCACTGATTTTAACCTCTACTTTATTTTTAAGTGAAGTGTTCATGATGCTGTCAAAGCAGTCTTCCTGATTGATGGTAACTGTAATTGATTGACCGCTGATATTTCCTATAAATTGATCAATTGAGGTATCTTCAATATTTTGTTGGCTTAGTTCTTCAACTTTTTCATCGCCTGATGGTGTGTGTAATATCAGACCTTCTTCATAGCTCCATTCCATCCCCCAATCGGGATTCATGCCTTGCGCTTTAAAATCCGCCTTTATTTCTTCCATCGGCATAGCCATCATGCGCATACCTCTCATTCCCATCGATGTGGGTATCATGTCTTCCATTTCATGAGTGTCCAAACGTAATGTGTACATTCCCTCAAATTCAGACTTAATTTTCCGACCTTTTTTATCTAATAGCATAAGTAAACCATCCTTAGCCCTGAAATATTTTGTTTCCTTTTCAAAGTTTAATTGGATGGTAGAATCGTTGATAAATTCCCATGATCCTGTTGAAGAAACAATTTCATTTGATTTCCCGATGTACAACAATTCTTCAAAGAAAGTACTATCATCTGCTAATGTAAGGTCATACTTTATTCCATCACAGTCTGCACATGGTATTACACCAATATAATTTCCGCTAATATCAGAAGTAGTTTTAGTGATAACCGCTTTCTTTTCAGAGCAATAAAATAGCGTAATGTTTATTATAAACAGGAGTACTATAGTTGTATATTTTGCCATGACTTATAATTCTTTTTATTATTAATTCATAAAAATGAATTACAGTTCCCAACCTATTGTCGATTGGAAAACATAATCAGTATCGGTAGCGCCTTCCACAGGCTGATTGTCATAGTTTAACGTAAAGCCGAGCTTAATATAAAAATCAAGGGGGAGGTCATATTTGGTGTCAATATTTACATCAGCTCTCCATCTGTTTTTTTCTGTTATACTTGGATAGGCAGTGGCACGGGTAAGAAGGGAAAAATCACCTATGTCAAATAGATTGAGTTCTGTGCCTACATATCCTTCCATACTTTGCTTTGCAGCTGTTTCTGTAGAGAATTTTTCATTATTAAAATTCCCTCCGACTTGAAAGCCCCAATATTTTTTATTTGTATGAATAATATATTTACCAAATCCAAGCCTACTATTTGTCCTTAAATCTAATTTTTGTTCTGTATTTGATAGAAAAGAAAAGTTAATAACCGTAAACCAATCTTTGGGTAAATAATACCTAAATGACAAGGATGCATCTGTTCGTTCAATGGATTCAATTTCATCTTGCGTGGACGAAACATTGTTGTAAGAAGCATCGGCAGACCATCGGTCAGCCAAGTATCCCATATTACTTCTAATGCTAATCTGTTTTAAATTATTTGCTTTAGTAAAATTAAATCCAAAATCTATCGAGGCATATAATCGGCTCCAAAAATCACTGTCAATAGCTTTTAGAAAAACTAAATTGTCTTTAATGATTTTTTCAGAATGATTTTGATCACTTGTAACTATTAAGGAATCGGGAGAAGTAGAATGAAATTTACCATTGAATCTTCTTCCATCTGAAAGTGAAATTAGGAAATACCTTTTTGCATAGATTTCTTTAATTCCTTCCCATTCAATTTTAAAATCACTATCACTGTAATCTGTTTCAATTATAATTATACCCTTGTCCAGACTTTTAATTTCTCCAACAATTATATTGTTATTGGTGAAAACAATCGAATCAACCTGGGCATGAACCTTTATAGAAATAAAAGACAGTATGAAAACTATTGAGTAAAGGATTTTCATGATGATGGGATTGGTGTGCTGTAAAAATATATGAACAAAAAGTTGAGATCAACTTTTTAGTGGAATGGCTATTTCAATAAGTTTAGATACTATTATTGGAGAGAGGATTGGTTGAAGGAAGAAAAGGAACCTGCCCCGGAAGGAGCAGGTTCCACCTAAACATAAATTACATATTACTATTCAATACATGTACTTTTCCAGTATCTACATCAAACATCCCGCCGACAATATCTATTTCTTTATTGTCATACATTTCCCTTAATACAGGGCTTCTTTCCAGAATATTTGCTACAGATAGTGACACATTCATTTCTGAGACTTGCTGAAGAAAATTTGGATCTTCACTATTTTCATTTCTTGTGGCCTTTTTAACCATGTCAACAGCAGGTTTTAAATTCTCTAACATACCAGATAGATTACCTAATTTGACACCGGTACTAGCGCCTTTAACAGCCCCACATTTACTATGGCCTAATACCATTATTACTTTTGCCCCGGCCACTTTACAGGCAAATTCCAGGCTGCCCAGGATATCGGTATTAATAAAATTACCGGCTATCCGAACACTGAATATATCACCTATTCCCTGATCAAATACGATCTCCGCCGGCACCCTGGAGTCAATGCAACCTAAGATGGCTGCGAAAGGAAACTGTCCCTGAGAGGTAATGTTTACCTGCTCTAATAAGTCCCTGTTAATTCTTGCATTATTTACAAATCGTTCATTCCCTTCCATCAGCATGCTTAATGCTTCTGAAGGTGATATGGATTGTTGTTTATCTTTTGTTATTGTTACTGTTCCCATTTTAATATCCTTTAAAATTTGAAAATTTAAACCTCTTCAACGGCCATCTTTTTTCTTGATGACTTGATAGGTTCATCTAATACTAAATGACCAAATTTTTCAACCGGATCATGTTTTTCCATTTCATGCATCCCGTTCAGTTCTATTTGAATGTTTCTGGATGCTGCATTTTCCCTGAAGTCTTCTATGATATCGATGATGTCAGGATGAATTGTTTTTGTCTTAGAGGCATCAATAATTAAATGCGTGTCATCTGGCAATTTATTGAGTGTTCTAAGAATACTTGCTTTATTTAGGAAACTCACATCCTCCGAAAGTTTGATGGTAATCTTTTCGCCTTTATTATATCCATCTTGCTCAAAATGGTAAGGTGTTTTGTAATTATTCCATAGTATATGAAGGATAGCGACTACCATTCCAAAGGCAATACCCATCAGTAAATCGATAAAGGCAATACCTAAGATTGTTGCCATGAAAGGAATAAACTGTGATTTTCCTTTGGCATACATTTCTTTAAACAATGCAGGTTTCGCTAATTTATAACCAACCATAAATAAGATGGCTGCCAAACTGGACAAAGGAATAAGATTGAGCACCTTTGGTATGGCAATGGCACTTCCAAGCAATAGCAATCCATGGATAAAAGCTGATGCACGGGTCTTACCACCTGATTGCACGTTGGCAGAACTTCTCACGATAACCTGTGTGATAGGCAATCCACCAATGAATCCTGAAACAATATTACCTGTACCCTGAGCTATTAGCTCCCTGTTGGTAGGTGTAATTCGCTTCTGAGGATCTAATTTATCCGTTGCTTCTACACTTAAGAGAGTCTCAAGACTGGCTACGATGGCTATAGTGATAGCCACCACATATAATTCACTATTACCCATTTGACTGAAGTCAGGGAAGGTAAATTGGTTGAAAAACCCAGTTATGGATCCTGCAACAGGAATAGTCACCAGATGATCCTGAGACAGATCCAGAAGTGCATTTCCTTCGAATGATATTTTTAATAAAATACCTGCAACTACCGCTAAGAGTGGTCCGGGAATTAAACTTAATAGTGATATTTTTTTGATAAAGGCCGTTTCCCAAAGGATTAAAATGGCCATGGATACCACCGTAATAATGACTGCACCAGTAGTAATATGATCAAACATGGAGAGGATCTCTCCGAAAGTGGATTTTCCATCTACCTGTTGGAATGCGAAGTCCCCTTCAGGATCAACGTCATATCCAAAGGCATGGGGTATTTGCTTGAGGATGATAATAATACCGATGCCCGAAAGCATTCCTTTGATAACTGCATTGGGGAAATAATATCCAATGACACCTGCTTTCAGGAAGCCAAGTACAATTTGTATAACACCACCAATAATTACGGCAACAAGAAATAGCTCGAAAGATCCGAGATCTTGAATGGATGTGAGTACAATCACCGCTAAACCGGCAGCAGGGCCACTTACTCCTAGCTGTGACTTACTCATCAGAGCTACCACAGTACCTCCTACTATACCGGCAATTACTCCAGAAAACAATGGAGCCCCTGATGCCAGCGCTATGCCCAAACATAAGGGCAATGCAACTAAAAACACCACCAAACTGGATGGTAAATCATATTTTAATTGGGAAAAGAATCCCATATTTTCTTTTGAATTCATAACATGTAAAGTATTTGAATAGAATATGTATGACACGCACAAGCCTATTCATAGCTTGTGAATGTATTTTATGAATAGGAATTTGGAAAGTTTAGCCTTTCTTAGGTGGAGGGGTGTGGATATCCAGCGATGGATTTTTACTTTTCTGAAGAATCAATTCTTTATAAGTGGAATTGACGTAAAATAAATCTGTGGATAAATGGACTTTATGAAGGTATTTGTCAAAATCATTTTCGTATTTAGAATTTTTTTCTTCTTTATCTGTCTCGTGCTCACAGTTTTCTACTAACGAAATTTTTTCGATGTCAAATTGCTCCACAATGATGGTAGTCAATCCACTGGTAAATGATATCACAACAAACAACATTAATACTGTGCACAGTGTGATGCCCGGATTTCTTTTATATCGATATGTGGAATTGCCTTTTATCACTTCACATTGACAGTTTTTAATACCATATAGTTAAAAAATTCTGTGATAGAATCTTCACCTTTTATAGAATCGGTCAATCCAGGTAGATGATTAGCGAAATATCGTTGATGATGGGCGCCTTCAATCGTAGAGGAGACCAACATTCGTGGGTATTTGAAATCAGGATTGATCTCAAGGATGATATTACTTACTCTTTGAACCAATTTATTATACCCAATAAAATCCCCTTCCTTGTTCTCCTGATCTACATTTCGTGTTAAATAAGCTTTGGAGGACTCAGCAATTACGATTCTGTGCAGGGCAGGTTCGTTGATATGCAAAATATCATTATCTTCTTCCACTTGACGGGTAAGTATTTCAATGGCTTTTACTAATCGGTCAGTAGGGGAAGTGATATTTGCCAGTGAAAATACTAACTGATACTCGACCCAAGCCCAATACCATGAAGTAAGGTAAAGTAATAGCTTGTGCTTGCTTTCAAAGTAGCGGTATATAGATGCTTCCGGTGAACTAATTTCCTTGCCAAGCTTTCTGAAGGTGAATTCTTCGAAACCGATATCATCAATCATCAGAATACTTTTCTCAATGATCCGCTTACCTAAATCGCTGGACTCAGGATCTTTCAGAAAGATATTTTCATTGACATTGATTTTTATATTAGCAAGCAGTTCCCGCATTATTGTGTTTTAATAGTATTACTATTACTATTGCAAATATAACGATCGGAATATAAAAAGGTTGTTTTTTAACTACAAAGAACGGGGTATTTCTTACATTCTTTTTTTATAAGTGTAAAGGCCTAAAAGTATGGCTAAGATTGCAATGATACTTAAAGCCATCCAATTTGATTGATTAGATTTTATAGGATTAGTATCACCTAAAATAATGAGAGGCGCCCAGAAATAAGGATGTGCTTGTATCTGTTCTTCGCGAGATAGACCTGCCAGATAATCCAGTTTTGATAACCTTAATGCTTCGTCTTTGGTTTTTCCATCTTTCAGGTATTGATAAAAATGATAAACTATTTCTTTATTTGTTTTTTCACGTACATTCCAAAGGCTGGTCACGATCGATGATGCCCCGGCATAGGCAAACCCCCGTGCCAGGCTGATGATTCCTTCACCACGGTTGATCTCTCCGGCATTCGTTTGGCAGGCACTCAATACCACCAAATCGGCATTTAAATTTAGTGCATATAAATCTTTCGCATAAAGCACATTGTTTTCGTCATTGCCAAGAATAACAAATGAAAGGTCGCCGTCCTGATCATTAGCCAGGGCATGGGTAGCACAATGAATCAATCGATAGTTTGGCGCCTGCTGAAAAAATGCGGCCATGGCATTGTCAGATTGGATGATTTTATTTTTTGAGAACAGACTCCCAATCTGCTGAACTTCTTCTGTATTGTAATTCAATTTATCAAACCAATTATCCTCAAATTTGAAACCTTCATTAATTTCCGGAGCGATTCCAAGAAAGTTTTCACTCCCTTTATGGTGCTTGTTTTCTAATAGTGATGTGGCAGAAAATGTATAACCAATCTGATGTTGGTAAAGTAAATAATCCTTAAATGTTGGAAGGTAAATTCTTTCATTCCCCGGATCTTTGGTTATAAGCACTTCAAAGTTGAGCTGATTGAGGGCTTCATCGGGTACGATCATCAGTTTTAGTGGCAATATCGTTTTTGCCGATACAGGTGCTATTAGTTGATGGTAAAGTTGATAAGACGGTTTCATAAATGATTGCTCCTGATTTGTGATAGAAGCAGACCATTGTGATATCTGGTTTACTATTTCACCCGGATTATCATTTTTTAGAAAAAGTGTTTTTTCTTTATCTATGTAAAAGGTAAAAATGCTGCTATCTCCCATGAAATACTCAATAAAGGCTTGGTTGTCTTTCAGTGATTGTCGGACATTATCCAACGTAGCGGTAGCTTGTTCAAATATTAGCTGGTGGTATTCCGGGGTGCTTTCTTTGATTTGATCTACGATGGATTGTCGTTTTCGGCGATAGAACAGAATGGAGTCGTAAACATTATAAGCTTGTTTTTTCTCTTTGTCTTGTTCATAGATAGCAGCCTGTTTTTCGAAGTAATTAGCTTTCAGATTAAAAGCTTTTTCCTGGGCAATTAACGTATCCGGTACATGAGTGCTAGCCTTGGTTTTACGCACGGCGTCAAGCAACACAATAGCCCGGCTTTTTTCCGAATATTCAAAAGCCTTTTCCAGCAGACTATCCTCATGGTTTAGCTGATACAATTCATAGCATGTTTCAATAGCCTTTTCATAAATAGGTTTGGTATAAGAAGCTAAAGACATTCGGGAAGCTTCAGCCTGGAATTCTTGACGCATTAAACCAATCAAATAGTCACTCAAAAGAAAGTTGTCATATGCCTTATTTAAATTGATAACGTTTCGCTGATTTTTAAAAATAGTAAGGAACGAAAAAGCAACTGAAGAAAAAGAAGTTAAATACTCCTTTTTACTTAATATTTGGTTTTGCTTGTATAGATTAGAAAATGATGAAGTACCTAGAAGGGAAATCGCTAGGCTATCATATTCAATACTTTTGTGATAATTTCCCTTTTTAAATTCCAGATCACTAAGATTATCATAAATGCCTTGTAGCTTTTTGCCTAGACCTAATTCAGAATATAATTTTTTTGCCAATCTTAAATAGAGAGTTGAACTGTCTAATCTATATGCCTGGTTGTAAAATACTCCTAGGTTCATGTAATTATCAGCTAATTTTTCTCTTTTACCAGCTAATAAACACTGCTCCACAGCTTTTTTACCTTCTAAAATCGCTTTATTATAATGTTTATCCCGATAGTAGCTAATAGCTTTATTGGTATAAATACTTGCAAGGTATTTGGGTACATTGCTAATTTGATTGGAGGATAAAATTTCTTCGCATGTTTGCAGGGTCAATAAAGCATCATCAGGATTGAATAAGTAATTGGCAAGAAGTCCGCCTTTTTCTGTTAATGCTATTATTTTCAGTTGTATAATCTTTGTTTCCCAAGGATTTATTTCATTGAGAAAGGCTATTAGACTATTTTGATGTTTTAGCGTCTGGTCAAAATTCCCAATGCTTTTGTAGGTCTTAGCGAGTTGTATATTTAGATTAAAGTAATCTTCATATAACTCTTCTTTGAGATTTTTTTCTTCTAATTTATTTAGCCCTTTTAGTAAATAATCTATCGCTTGATAGTCATTTCCAATGATTGAATTGCAGGCGCCAATCATACTATACTCGTTAATGAGCTCTTTATTTACATCGATACCCTTTTCTCTTTGTATTTGAAGATAAACTGAAAGTGCATTTTGATAATATTGAATTGCTTTATTGTAATAAGAAAAATCACTTAGTATTCCTCTCCAATGATAGAGCACTCCTTTTTTATGAATAGTAAAAGCATAAGCCATTGATGTTATACCGTATCTACCTGAAGCAAGGATTATTAAAGAGTCCAATTGCTTTTCTTTGATCTCCCAACTGAAACTTTCATTATAAATAATCAAGTCTAAAGATTCATCAACATCTTTTATCCAATCGTTTTCAGAAATAGTACTGACATCCTCTTCTTTGTTAATTTTTATTCCATACCATGTATTACAGTATATATTGTAAAAATTAAGGTTTAGAATAAGAAGTATTACTGAAACGTGAAACTTCATGAGGTATAAATGTTTCTCCTAAATTACAATTGATATCTAAACTTTCACCGTCTAATTTCCCCTTTGTATTTACCAGTAATTCTGGATTGGTGTTTACTTGGCTTACAATACAATTCAGTACCTGTCTATAAGAATACTCGGGATGATTGCTCCATAAAATTGCAGCTAATCGGACGACAATAGGAGCAGCAAATGAGCTTCCTTGAAAACCTGTGAATGTACCTGGGGCAGCTAAGGAAACTGTGTTTTGACCGAAATTACTATTATGTGATAGTTTATTTTTATCCTCGTCTAGATAAGCAATTGAAATTACATTATCTGCATATTGGTTAAACTGATAATCATCAAAACGAGAAGGATAATGATGGCAGAAATCAGTATTTATACTATCATTACCTGAAGAAGCGGTGATAATAATCCCGGCATTTTTAGCTTTCTCGATATAGGTCTTTAAATTTTCATCCAACCTTTGGCTGTAAAATCCCCAACTCAGGTTCATTATATCCACATCATTATTAATAGCAAATTGCATTGCACACATAGCATCAAATAGGCTCCCTTCATGATTGCTTCCAATCACTCTTAGATCCATTAATTTGATTTGTTCTGAATTGAGACTATTAGTAATTAACTTGCTTATCAGAAGGCCATGATCACTCATGTTTTCATATCCGGTTTCTTCTGTAAAATTATATCCAAAATTATATTCATCAGGGTTTGGGTTGTTCCATAAATATTTTTTAATCTCTGAATCCTTCTTAACATTGATTCCTCCATCAATTACTGCTATTAACATTTTTTCAGGTGTGTCATACTCTTTAAGCGAATCAATTTCATACCGTGGAGATAAATCAGGAATTGTGATTTTAAAATTGAAAAATGCGTGGCCAAGTCCTTTTGGTCTTATTTTATCATCAGAATCAGCTAATGTCTCTTCAGGGTTTATGATAACGCCTTCATGTTCTTTAAACTCATATAAAATCAAGGTCGAGTCACACGAACAGGTATCAATAGGTGTGTATATTGAATTAAGTTCATCAAAAAGTTGTTGATATTCCTCTTTACTTAATTTTTCTAAAGCGCATGGATCAAAATCTATTATAACTTGATCTATATAGGAGCTGTCGGTTAGTTGTTTACATTGTTCAATAGTTGCTTCAGGAATACCATCTGCCATTTCATTATGACTAACAGGCCCATTACAAGAGATAATTAGAGCACTTACAATAATAAACAAAGAGGGAGATAAAAATTGATAAGTTTTCATAGTGTTAGGTTTTTAGGTAATGTGTAATCCCCACGAAAAATCTAACCTCACTCTATAAATTAGTTATTATTTAAACCATTTTCAAGTAATTGGAGGAGTGTTATGGATTGTAAAAGACTGAAGGACAGTTGAACTGTAAAATAGCCGTCCATTTTGTATATTTAAATAAATTGCAAAATATAAGTTATATCTGCCAACCCCACTACCCATATGAATAGACAACGATATTCTGATCAGCAGCTGATCTCTTCCATCGTAAAAGGAGGAGAGGAAAGGAATCAAACGATCGAGTATTTATTTCATCATGATTCCTTTCAGGCAATAGTAACGGATACCGTTGTCAATGCAGGAGGGAATAAGGACTATGGCAAAACAGTTTTTAAAGATTGTATCATTCAACTTGATAAAATTGTGAGACGAAAGAAATATACATTCCCTTCATTGGAGCAGTTCTTTGAACAGGTAGCCAAACAATCCTGGTGCAGGATGCTATTGACAGATACCACAGCCAGAGATCATGTCATATCTTTTCTTTCAGTTGATAAAGAATTAAAAGGCAAAATAAAGTCAACCATAGTGAGAAACAGTGGAAGTGAAGATGATGCCAATGATATATTTCAAAATGGATTGTTGTTGATTAATGATCATTTGAAAGAAGGGAAATTTAGAGGTGGCGCTGTAAAGGGTTTTTTTTACCAGGTATGCTATAACTTATGGCGGAATGAACTTAAAAAACATAAGATGCAACCATTGCCAGATGATGGGATGGATGTCTCCGTCACTTTTATTGATCCGCAAATTGAGTTGGAAAGAAAGGAAAGAGCAATTTTATTGGATCAGGTCTTTCAGCAATTAGGTGAGTCTTGTCAGAAAATCCTTCGGTTAAAGTTTTTAGTAATAGATCAATATACCATGGAAGAAATTGCCGTTAAAATGGGATTTAAAAACGCACAAATTGCCTCTAATACTTTATCAAAATGCAGAAAAAAACTTTGGAAATTATTGCAAGAACATAAATCAGAATTCTCATGGATCAGCAGAGTATAAATATAATCGAAGCTTATATCAATGGAAGTTTAGACGAAGAAGCTTCTAAAAAATTTGAGGCTGATATGGCAGAAGATGAAGAGTTAGCAGAAGTCTATCATGAGCATATGCTTGCAATGGACGCTGTTGATCTCCAGGAGGAAAAGGAATTGCATGAAAAATTTGATCTTTGGGAGAAGGATGGTCAAAATACACCTCATCGAACATTATGGCCGACTTATTTAAAAATTGCAGCAGCTGTCGCACTTCTGGTTAGCTTTTATTTTCTGTTTTTTAACAAAAACAATTCCCCGGAATTAAATACTACATTGGCTATCGAATACTATATCACCCCTGAATCGCCCGGAAATACCATGGGGCGAGGTGATGCCCTTTGGTCTGATGGATTAATTAACTATGAAAATGGCACCTATTCGGAGGCCATTCAAGTTTGGGAAGAAATTGAAAACCCTAGCCCAGAGATGCAATATTTTTTAGCACATGCATATTTCAATATCAAAGAACTCATGAAGGCATCTGAGATTTTCAAAGATCTTTCAAATGGAAACAGTGCCTATAGTTTTCCTGCAGAGTGGTACTTGTTGCTAACTTATTTAGCTACCGGGGAGAAGGATAATTTCGACCAGCTTGCCACCGTCATTCTTGACAATCAAGATCACCCTTATCATCAGGATGTAGTTGATCTAACCAATTCAAACATCAAATGGGAATCCGACGCTAAATGAATTAGCGCATTTCTGACCCAGCCTGAATAGTTTCACACAACTGCCTTATTTCTAATTAATCATTCGAAGATTGGTTATATAATGAATTTTCATTACCCAATGGATTAAACGTCAATCATTATAAACCAAAAATTTACCATTATGAAAACTATTAGAAGTCTATTAATGCCGGCACTATTTGTCTTGGCATTTTCTGCATGCGAGGAAGAAGAATTATCAAAAGGAAAAGTTACACCACCTGTTCTTCCAGATGAAAAGTTTCAAGTAAACTTTCAACTAGAATCGAGGGAATACATTGAAGACACTGATTTTCTCAACAATAAGATTACAAAAGTTGTAGAATTGGAAGGTAAAGGCAAGTCAGATTACTTGGGTTTTGCTAAACTTAAAATGAATCATAAGAACATAATTGATGTGAGGAAAGGAGAAAATGAATTTAGACCAGGGAATTTTACCGTGACGGATCAGTCAGGAGATGAATTTCACGGAAACTATACTTTAGGTGAAAACCACCAAATGACGGGTGAAAAAATACATGCCAGAATAACCAATGGCACAGGTAAATATCACAGATCTTTCGGAAGTATTGAAATTAAACTGGATAAGCTTGTAACCGGCAAAATAAATGCCTCCACAAAAGTATCTTTATATTGGGTGGATAAGGCAAATCCTGAACCTGTTAACTAAAAATCACTTATTCTTTTTTGTATCAATCAATAAAAAGGTCGATTGGAAACAACCGATCTTTTTATATATATTTCTCGATAATCCCAACCATACTAATCAACAACATGTGGTTAATCTTGCTAATGCAAATATCAATTGGGAATCGAGCCCTAATTCGCAAAGTCAATTCTTGATCCTGCCTAAATGGTTTCAAACAACTTCCTTATTTCTAATTAATTTTTCATCGACTGGTTATATAATGAATTTTCATTACACAATGAATTAAACGTCAATCATTATAAACCAAAAAATTACCGTTATGAAAACTATTAGAAGTCTATTGTTAGTGGCGATTTTCGCCATGGCATTTTATGGATGCCAAGAAGAGGAGCCTGCTCCACCTGAACTTATTATTAATAATGAAGAAGGTGAAGCTTTTCAAGGTACATTTACTTTAGAAGTAAATGAACTCTTTGAAGAAGGTGATTGGGTGAACAATGAAGTCACCAAGATTATAAGCATGTCAGGCACTGGAAATTCGGACTTTTTAGGAGCCTCCAAGTTGAAACTGCTTCATCGAGTAAAGATTAATGTGTCAACCGGAGAATTGAAATTTGAATCAGGTGAAATCCGGGTCATTGATCAAGCAAATAACGAATTGTACGGGGGGTATAGCATATACACTTCTGAAAATGTGATCGGTGATAAAATCTCTGCCAGAATTTACCAAGGCACGGGGAAGTTCTCCAAATCATATGGAAATATCAAAATCACTTTGAATAAGATGGGTAAAAAGGATATTACTGCTTCAGTTAAAGGTTTTATTTATAGGGTTGGAGAAGATATACCATCCAGCTAATTATGCAATACCCTTTTTTAACATCAATCAATGGAAAGACCGGTAGGAAACAACCGGTCTTTTTGTTTAGTCAAACCTGAACCTAATTCTAATCATCAAATCGAATGTCGCTTTTTAAAGCATTATATTTCAATTCGATATTCTTCTTTTGAAAATATCTAAACAATTATTAAACGAAGCTCCCTTTATTTTTCCATAAAAAAACAATATCATGCCGGTCAAAAGTTAAATCACCTGGAATCAGGAAATGAGTGTATTCACATTTCATCTTGTAAAAACATCTGCAATCACGGCTCTTAAGGTAATATTAAGACCGCCGAGACCAGGAAATGTTCCGGGATTAATGCATGCTGAATACATGACGGCGATGACCTTAGGAGCTAAGATTTTCTCTCCTTCACGCATTTTAATTCGACAGGTGGCTGTTTTCGCGCAATGGGAAAATGAATCTTGCATTGATGACTTTTTGGAAAACAACAGCTTTGGGAAGTCCTTGGCAGAAGGCTGGCATGTTCGGTTATCCTATTTACGACAATGGGGAAATATTGATGAATTTGAAATCCCAAAAGAAAGCAGTGAATTGGATGATCCCGATGCTCCGGTGGTTGCGGTAACACTTGCCCGAATGAAATTTCTTCAGGTGCCACGGTTTATTCGTTGGGGCAGACCGACAGAAAAGCTAGTTCGTGACCATCCGGATATATCATTGGCGTTAGCGGCTATCAGGTTTCCACGAACGGTATCAACTTTTTCAGTATGGAAGTCCCAAAATGAAATGGTTAAAATGGTTCATGGGCATAGTCAGGTTCCGAATCCAAAGCGGCATTCGGAGGCAATGAAGGAAAGAGAAAGGAAAGACTTCCACTTTCAGTTTACCACGCTACGTTTTAAGCCAATTTCTGAGCATGGTAGTTGGAAAGGTCGAACTAACATAATTCCTAACCTTCCTATCGGTCAAATAGAATGAGGTTGGCAAATCCCATGCAAAGGTTACAAGATTGGTTTACTCAACAATGGGTAATCTTATGGGGTAGGCGAATAGTGCCTGAAAAAGTTTTCTGGTTGATGGGACCTTTTGGTAAGCAAGAAGCCAAATCGCATGATTTTATTAATCATTTAGCCAAAAAAGAAAGTTTAATTATTGAAAGAAATGTGTCTAGTCAAGGCCTTATTTCATCCATAAAAGAACTAAACTTATCTGATAAAGCATCCAGTCAACTTTCACCGATTGTGATTGATTTCTATGAAAACACTTCCTGTTACAATTTGAGTTTTTCAGTAAAATGGAATCCACTGTTTAAATTTTTCGGGATACTGGTGAATAAATTATTTAGCAAGCGAATTGGGCAACTTAATATTCCCATTGGCTCCTCTGAAAATTCAGAACCAATAAAAAGTGAATTAATCACGCTTTCAGATCCAAAATCAAAAGAAGTGAAATATACTGTTTGGTACCGCACGTTCGAATCAACTGGGCAGGTGATATATTCCGGTGTGTATTCTACTTGTAAGTTGCCTTCAGGAAAGACTTGTGTAAAAGCTGTTTTTCCTTTGCCAAATGGCAATGCTACAGTTATTATGTCACCAAGTGTCGGACCTGATGGTGATCTTCGCCTGGATTCATCCGGGAAAACGTTTGGTGACCCAGGGTTTTATTTCTTGCTCAATGATTCTAAAGGAGAATTTTGGGCTCAATATATTGCTTCATTTCACGACCATTTAATTGTCAGTTATCATGAAGGAAAACTGAAAGCAACGCAAACCCTAAAATTGTGGGGTTATCATGTTCTTCGATTTACGTATACAATACAGCCTAAAATATAGGATATTGAAAACACGTCTTTATAATTTCCAACATTTCATCTTAATTTTCGTGGGATATCAAGGGCTATCAAATGGCTGCATTAGTAGTGGTTTTAACCCATTAAAATTGTGAAAATAAATTTGCTGGGAATCAAAGTAAAAACGTAATGATACATTTAATAGTAGGGAATACAGGAGCCGGTAAAACAACCTATTCAACAGAACTAAAAAGAAAAATAAATGGAATAGTGTTTTCAATTGACAAATGGAATAAGACATTATTTCTCGCTGATAAAAAAGTGAATGATGGATTGGAATGGTTTCTTGAAAGAATTGACAGAGCGGAAGAGATGATCATGGAAATAGTTCAACAACTGGAAGATTCAAATACTGATTCTATACTTGACTTAGGACTGTCAAAATATGAGCATCGAGAGAAATTCAGAAAGTTTGCCCATCAATATGGCTACGAATTAAAAACACACTTTTTGGATATTCCCAAAGACGTTCGATTAGGTAGAGTGATGAAAAGAAATACAGAAAAAGGGGATACTTTTGAATTTGAGGTTAGTAAAGATAATTTTGACTTTATGGAAAAGTGGTTTGAAAAACCTACAGAAAAAGAGATGAAAGGTGGAATAATTATTAAAAATTAGAACTATGTATTCAATCACTAAGTCGATTGCTATCGATACAACGAGAGAAAAATTGTGGGAGGCGCTCGTTGCACCTAAAATTATTGAGCTATACCTGATGGGCGCCAAAGTAACATCCGATTGGAAGGTAGGTGGTAAAATAGTATATCAGGGAGAATTTAATGGAATTCAGTTTTTTGATGAAGGAATTATTGATGTTTTGGATGTTGAAAAGGAATTTAAATATTCCTATTGGAGCGCCAATCATGGGACCATCAAATCACAAGAAAATTTTGTGTCCATTTCCTACAAAATAGAAAACACAAAGAATGAGGTGGAATTGGTCGTAAACCAAACCAACTACAAGTCAAAAGAAATAGCAGATGGAATGAATCAAATTTGGGATTTGATTTTAGCTAACTTAAAGAGAGTACTAGAAACTGATAATAGACAGCGGGTGTGAAAATGTCATGAGTTACTAAATTCTATTATCCTGCAACGGAAACGAAGTTAACCTTAGCATTGGTTTGTTTTTGAGCGACTATTCTATCCATTCGCTCTTGCTTTTTAAAGGATATCTCCAATTTAATGTAGAAAACATTCCCCACTCTTCAATCAAATATTCTTCATAATTCTACATTTCAAAATGAAAACCGCTGGTTATTTACAATTACTGGCCTTTTCATAATTGGAATAATTTTCGCCCTTAAATACATGTTACGTAAAGAATCTTTTCATCCTGGCTTCTGTAAAAAGTAAGCCGGGGTGATAAGGTTTTTATTTTGAACTAAAAACAACATACTATGAAAACGTATATTTTGGATCAGAAAAAAAGTAAGATCACCTGGAAAGGTAAAAATGATGAAATGAAGAATAAGGGTGAATTGAAATTTGCCAATGGTAAGTTCTTTACAGAGCTTGGAGACATAGTTGAAGGGTTTGTTGGTATTGATTTTACCAGTTTAAATGTAGCTGACAACAGCGCTTTAAATGAACAGCAAAAGAAGGATCTAGTAAACCATCTGAAATCTGAGGAATTTTTAGACACTAAAAATTTTCCTCAAGCTGAGTATAAAATCATCAATATTGTCAAAGAAGCAGGAAAGACAAAATTAAAAGGTATCCTAAATATGAAGGATGAAGCTTATGGGCTTAATTTTCCTGTGGACTTAGACATTAAAGAAAGACAAATAACTGCTGAAGGGGACTTTTATTTACAAAATATCAATCCTTTATTAAAAGATGAAATCAATAAAGATTATGATGGAGACCCTATTAATGAAATTGAATTGAATTTTAAAGTTGTGGCTGAAGTACAACAACTATAAAGATTGTTCATCATTTTGAATAAAAAAGCTTGCGGTATACCGCAAGCTTTTTTATTGCCCATGGTAATCGGATTAGTTTAATACCAATAGTGGTATTTCTGTGTGATTGACCATCTTTTTTGTGATTTGCTCATTAAATATTTTTTCAAAAAAATTATGATCACGGGGAATTATGACCAAAATATCTGGCTGGTGTTTATCCAGGTATTCTATTATCCCATCATATACATTGTCGTTTATGACGGCTATGTGTTTGTGATCGATTTCTTCCAGGTATCTATGGATGGCAGTATTTTTCATTTTTTCAGAATCATCCTTTTCTTTTTTGTTCTCATAGACATGTACCACTTCAAGTTTGGCTTGGTAGTCATGGATTAAGTCTTTCACAAGTTTTAATGAATCATAGGGTATTTCGAGCGGATTGAGATCTGTAGCAAAGGCAATTTTATTAGGAGATTTTTTTTCAGCCTCTTTTGGGACAATTAGTACAGGAGTCTGAGCTTTCTCGGCTACCTGAAGAGCATTAGATCCTAAGGTCATTCGTTCAAAAAATGATTTTTCCCTTGTCGCCATCACCACCAGGTCTGGTTTATCCCTTTTCTTTTCAAACTTATGTACTACCTCATATACACCGCCTCTTTTTAAAGATGAATCAATTTCAATATCATATTTGTTTTTAATATTAAGGTGTAGCTCATCCAGCTTTTTCTTTAGCTCCACTTTCCAGGCAACGTTTTCTAGTACAGGTATGCTGCTGATTTCTGCATATGGAGCCATTGGTTTAAAGGCGTGTATTAATTCATATTCTGTTCCTTCTTTTGATAGTAATTGAATGGCATATTCTATGGCATGTGTTGATGCATTCGTAAAATCTGTTGTTAATAAAGTTTTCATGAGTATTTTTTTTATTAGTTATGAATAAAGGAGCCCGGCATTGCCAGACTCCCCGCAAATGAAATATTCACATTAAACAGTGTCGATTTGATATTATTAGAAAGGCTCTTTACAAATAGTTTTTAATGTTTTGCATGGTAAGAGCCTAATCTTTTCGATTTCAATTACATTACTACTTTCAAATCATTGTCAACGGCAAAGGCACCTCCATCAAACGCGTTTTGTTCGGCTTTGTCATATTCTAACCAAGAGTCAACAGTTCCCTGAAGGTTTGCAATACCGTCGTTCACCGTAACTTCAATTTCCTCTTCGTCAACAAAAGGCGACCACCATAGCTGCTGTTCGATATCATCTTTTATTTCTATATCTCGTTTAAGGCGACCTTTGCTATGATTATACTCCCTTGAAAACGGGTAATAAAAGGAGTAATTAAAGTCGTAGGCATAGGGAGAAGTGCTACTTCTTACCATGACGTTGTTGATAATCGCCAATACACCATTATTAGCGGAAGCCATATCTTCCACATGGTATTTTTCGAAGTAATTATTGACTTCGCCGGTAAGGAAGACAACACCATCATTGACATCTACATTAATATCGTGGTTATAGATATATGGATCCAGGGATAAGCTTGATTGAATGTTTGATTCAATGATCTCATCATCCAGGTCATCTACAATATCTACCTTTAACAGGTTGTCTACTTTCCAGACACCTACCACATTTTTGGCGACCATTCCGGCTGCCTGTTTTGCTTTTAAATTATCTACCGTACCTGTTAATGTCACTCTACCGTCATCAACCGTTACTATTGGTTCAAAAGAAAATACCCGTGGATCATATAGGAAAGCGTCCACAATTGCATCCTTGATTTCATCATCATCTTTATGGATGTTTTCGGTATTTCGCATTTTGTCGTTATGAGCCCAATTTCTCACTTGTAGATTGCTCACATCAACTGATTTTACACCGGTTACCCAAGCTGTAACTTCAGCTTCACTGTGTTCTGCGGCACTTCCTACCGTACCAGTAAGCGAAACATTTCCGTCGTTTACCTTTACACCAAGTAATTCATCATCGATGATGATGTTCCACTTCATGCTTTCCTCGATATCGTTTTTAATCTCAGAATCTCTACGATTTTCCTTATAAACAAAGGTTATATTGTTGTCTAAAGCCTTAACCCCTTGTACACTTTTAGCTACCTTGGCAGCGAGTTGTTTTTCCTGCCATGAATCTACTACTCCTGTAAGGTTTACATTACCATCGTTTACAGAAATGGCTATTTCATAAGATTCAGTAGCGGGATCCCGGAAAAGAGCATTTTCAATGTTCCTTTCAATTCGGCTGTCGTCTATCGGGCCTGGGTTGACATTGATCCTATTGATCACCGCCCGAACACCTTTAATCATTTTAGCGATATTCTCTGCACGGTCTTTTTCAAGGATGTTATC
>JBNLGO010000016.1:0-34685 GCA_050306095.1 Cyclobacteriaceae bacterium | reverse complement strand
TTGTAATTATTGTTTGGTTTCTAACTAAATTGAACTCACTATATCCACCTTATCTCCGGTTTTATCCTTTAAATATCCCGATTCGATGGAGAATGAAATGGTTTTTACCATATTAAAAGGATATTTATATTGCCATAGTTTTAATGCATATGAAAAACAATTTCAACCTATTTCTGGTTTGTCTTTACTTGTTTTTTCTTCCATGGTATTCATTTGGTCTAAATGATGAAGGACTGATGTATGGAAAAGTCATTACCAAATCAGGAAATCACTATGTAGGCCAAATTCGCTGGGAAGATGAAGAGGTGCTTTGGCATGACATATTTAACTCCATTAAAACTCATGGAAAACCAACCAAAATAGATATCACCATACAGGAAGAAGACCCATCTCAAGAATCGAAAAACACCTATAAATGGGATTTTTTGGAGATTTGGGAAGATAAATACAGTGGTAGTACACACCAATTTACATGTCGGTTTGGTGATATTAAGTCCATCACACCACTAGGAAACAATACCGTTTCCATTGTATTTAAAAATGATTATCAAATTAAGGTAAATGGTGGTTCCAACGACATTGGCGCTTCTATTCAAGTACAAGACTACGAGCTGGGCGAAATAAAGATTGATTGGAATAAAATTGAAAAAATTTACTTTTTTGACACGCCAACAAAGGTGATCAGAAAATTTGGAAACCCTCTTTATGGTACCATAAAATGCAATTCCGGATATTGGACAGGTATCATCCAATGGGATAATGATGAGCACCTGGATGTTGACATATTAGATGGCTTCGAAAATGATCAAAAACTTCAAATTCCATTTTCAAATATAAAATGCATTCGCAAAAAGGAATGCGGAAGTGAGGTAGTCAAAAAAAATGGTAGTGTAATCCTAATGAATGGCACCAATGACGTCAACTGCGAAAACAGGGGCATCAATGTTTTGGTTGATAAAGTAGGTACATTGACTATTCCCTGGAAAGTATTCCAGCAGGTCTGTTTTGATCATTCTAATACGGAAACCGGTCAACCTTACCGAGCTTACCCAGAACCACGCCGATTAAGTGGGACTATTACCACCATTGACCACAAGAAATACATGGGGTATATCGTATATGATAAGGATGAATCATGGGATTTTGAAATGCTGGAAGGCATGATGAAAAATGTCAAATACAACATTCCCTTTCGCTATATTCAATCTATAAGCCCGAGAAATGCAATGGCATCTACCGTAAACCTAAAAAACGGACAGAGTTTGTTATTAGAAAAATTGCAGGATGTTTCTTCAAAAAACGAAGGCATTCTCATATATGATGAAGAAAAATCAGAGCCAATCTATATTAGTTGGGGGAACATTTTTGAGGTAATCTTTGATTAAATTAGGTAATGGTAATAAAAAGGCAACATACTACTTTCATCATCCTAGCAGTACTTGTTTTTTTATTAACAGTGATCGTATTGATCGTATATTCAGGTAGCTACTCCGCCTTTTTGATTACATCACTTTGGGTATTGATACTTGCCCTACTCATACCTCTTGGCAATCGCTATATCTCTATGTTTTTAAACAAAAAGCTGCCCTGGGAAAAATACCTTTCCGTACGTTTTTTTGTGCAGCTGATCAGCGTATTAATCTATTCATTGGTTTGTTTTAACATCAGCTATTTCATTTTTAAGCTGGTATTTACCAATGATCCACCGGCTCCGGATCAAATTGCCATGGTCAATATTTATGGCTCTTTGGTGGTGTTGCCTGTTTTTAGCATTTATTATGTAATTCACTTTATCAACCAATGGAAAAAAACGCAGGTTAAATCTGAAAAACTGGAAAAAGACAGCATTAAAAGTGAACTTCTCAATTTAAAAAACCACCTTGATCCCCACTTCTTATTTAACAACCTCAATATTCTTTCATCCTTAATAGATATAGATAAAGAAGGCTCGAAGCAATACCTTTCGAAATTTGCAGAAGTATATCGGTTTATGCTCCAAACAAAATCCACGGAACTGATTAGTCTACGGCAGGAACTGGATTTCATCGATGCCTATTTTCATCTTATTGCTACCCGATTTCAGGATGCCCTTTATCTCAAAAAAAATATATCTCCTGATAAACTGGAATTTCAACTTCCTCCACTTACTTTACAGTTACTCATAGAAAATGCCATTAAACACAATTCATTTTCTCGAAAAGAGCCATTATTGATTGAAATCAATGAAACGGAAGACGGAGCGTTGACGATTAAAAATAATATTAAACGACTTGTGATGCCCGCCACGAATAGTGGGACGGGATTAAAAAACATACGTGACAGGTACCAATATTTTACAGATAATAATGTGAAAATTTCCGATAACGGGAGGTATTTTGAAGTAAGAATTCCACTAATTGAAATAGAAGAAATATGAAAGTACTGGTGATAGAAGACGAAATGCTGGCACAGAAGCAAATCATCACCTATCTCAAAGATATGGATGCATCATTGGAAATTACAGGTACTATAGAAAGTGTTTCCGAAGGATTAGAATGGTTTAATAATCATCCGATGCCAGACGCTATTATCAGCGATATCAAGCTAAATGATGGGCTAAGTTTTGAAATTTTTAAAGACATACACATCTCAGCTCCCATCATATTTACTACCGCCTATGACCAATATGCTATTCAGGCATTTGAACATAATAGTATTGGATACCTTCTAAAACCAATCCGTAAAGATAAACTGAAAGAATGCTTTGATAAAATCAAGGGCAGCATGTCTATGAACAGCATCGATCTCAGCAAACTTGCTCAAATGCTTACTAAACCTGTGCCTCAATACAAGTCAAGGTTTCTGGTCAAAGTTGGTCAAAAGATAAAGGCCGTTTCTGTGGATAAAATCGCATACTTTTTTTCGCATGATAAAATGACCTATTTACACACCCGATCCAATGAAAAATTTCCGCTTGATCAGTCACTGGATGAAATTCAGGACCTATTAAATCCCAATAATTTTTTTAGAATAAACCGGAAATTCCTGGTTCATTTTGAAGGGATCAAAGAAGTACATCCATATTTCAAAGGGCGTTTGAAAGTAGAACTTCTCCCTGCTATTGATGAAGATATTGTGATTTCAGCAGAAAAGACCCCGGTATTTAAATCCTGGCTGGATAAATAGCAATAATATACAGTGTTTGATGAAACAATGCTAATCCAATTCAATCGCTTCATATCCCGATTCATCCTTCACAATGACATCTCCATAATTATTCCATTTTGCTTGAAGTAAATTATTATTTCATTTGATTATCCAATGAACCAAAACATGAAGCAACCTATTGCCATTCTATTTTTTATACTAACACCATTAGTTACAATGGCTCAGTGGGGTGGTCACTTCCTTTACGGCACCATCACTACAACTGATGGAAAGGAGCATACAGGAAGCATTCGCTGGAATAATGAAGAAGCTCTATGGATCGATTACTTTCAAGGAATAAAATCAGAAAACAAATACCATGTATTCGTAAGTGAGGACGATATTATGGAAAGTGTATATCGGTGGCTCACCATGAAAAAAAGGTTAAACGATGATGAACAGGCCTCCGTCAAAAAGAAAATCATTATCCAACATAGTAGTACTGATCCGCAAGTAATTTCAGAAGAAGAAATGGAAGAAATGCTTAAAAAAGAGCATAAAGTTCAGATAGATGATGAGGAATTTGAAAAATTGGAGCATGTCTGGATGGCGCACTTTGGAGATATCAAAAAGATCACCATTACCGGTGAGGAATCTGTGGATATTACCTTAAAAAATGGAGAAGTGACTCCAATTAAAAGTGGTTCCAATGATTTCAACACCAACATTCGGATGATTGAAAAGGATTTGGGTGAGTTAATATTTGAATGGAATAATGTCGATCATATCAGTTTCTCCCCTTCTCCTAAAGAGCTGTTAACAACCTTTGGAAATCCACTTTTTGGTACCATCAGAACTAGAAAAGGCAATTATACAGGTTTTATCCAATGGGATGCCGACAAATCATTGGATACTGATAAGCTAATTGGAAAAAATGCAGATGGGGAGTTGGCAATTGAGTTTAAAAACATCAGCCAGGTAAATTTTAATGCAAAGTCAAAATCTGTAATCCTCAATTCGGGGAGGGTGATGGATCTCGAAATTATGGAATCAAATGATCCTATGAAAATGGGAGTAAATATATGGATAGATGGGTTGGGCAAGATTTATTTCCCTCCAAATTCTATTCTATCTGTGGAATTCACCAATCCAGGTAAAAACCACCTTCCATCCTATTACTATTTTGAGACTCCTGAAGCTCTTACGGGTAAGGTGATGACTAATGATCATAAAAACTATGCGGGCATTATAGCCTACGATCTTGATGAAGAATATGACTTTGAATTAATCCAGGGAATAAGTGATGGATTGTATTATTCCGTAACGCTTAGAAATATCAAAGAAATAGCACCATATAATGCTAATGCAAGTACAATAAAAACAAGAACGGGAAAGACGGTACTGATAGCCAATAGCCATGATGTGGCGGAGTCTAACAGTGGAATTTTAATCTTCGAAGAAGAGACGAAGTCGCCCACCTATATAAAGTGGGAAAATGTTAATCGAGTAATATTTAATTAAACAGAGGGATTTCCACCATGAAAAAAGAAAGAAAAATATACCTTTTGTTAGCATTGCTTATTGTGGCATTGTTCGCCATCGAATTTAAATCTGACCTTAGCGACGAAACCATTTATCGCAACTTACATTTGGATAATATTGAGCACATGACGGTCAGCACCACATCAAACATTTATTTCATCCCTTCAGAAAAATATGACCTTCAGATTGAAGGGGATGAAGACCTTATAGAAAACCTGGAAATATTGCAAACAGGTAATGACTTAGTTATCCGCATGAAAAGTATTTATAATCCTTTCAAACTGTTGAAGCTGGCCTATGAGAGTTCTAAACCAATAAATATTTATTTAAAAGGACCCGATATCCGACAGGTGAAATTAAACAACAGGGAATACTTTGCATCCAGCAATATCTATGAAAACAATGTTTCTAAAATGATGGTTTTGAAGAGTCCACGACTTTTCAGTAAAATAAATATTCCTGGTGCAACATGCAGTGCCTTAAAGACATCTAACATAATGTGATCACCTATAGTAGATCCTCTTCAAATCTATCGATCACCCAAGTGAAAACCCGGCTTGAATCCCCGGGTTTTTCATTTTTATGGCGTTCTTAATCCATCTCCCCCACTTTTCTCCACAAAATTAACTTATAACACCCCATTCATTTTAGGTGGTTTTCACCTATATTATTATTAAATATTTGTGCACTTTTACACACACATTTACCTTTTTATTTCATTTAATTAAATTTATTTGTGCAATTTTACACCTAATTATATATATTTATCCCATTAACCGTGTAAAACTGCACTGACATGAAAAAGAAATACATGCAACTAAAAGCGGAGTGGGAATTTACCAATGCCGTAAGGGAAAAGCTTTTGCAGCCCAACCAGTGTAAGACTGTAAAACAAATTGCTAAATGCATGGAGGATCTTCATTTTCTCATCAATGAGTTTAAAATGAAGTATAACATCATTCCTAGCTCAGCAACTACACTTTTTGAAAAGTACAGCACACTACAACAAAAATTGATCTATGAAAAATTTATAAAAGAAGATTCCTTTTAAACCATGAAACCATTAAACTACATACCGTCACCTATTGAATTTGATTATGATTTTGTTTACCGAGCGATATCCAATACTTCGGGCAGAATGCAATATTACAAGCTACCTAAAGGAAGTAGCAGGACAAGAATCAGTAAAACGGAGTTTGCAGAGATTTATAATCACTCAAAGATCATCGCTGTAAAACCTATTCAGGAGAAAGACCATCAAGGGATCATTCAAATGGATATCTATGTTAAGGAATTTGAATTTTAACATTGTTAGCCAATTCATTTTCTCTAAATTGAACAGTGTTTATTAAATAATCATCAAGATGGGTGTACTAGAACGAAAACAGCGTGAAAAGGAGGAGTTAAAAAATCTTATCCTTAACACGGCAACTAAAATGTTTATAAAGGATGGGTACGAAAATGCATCCATCCGAAAAATAGCGGAAGAAATAGAATATTCTCCCGCCACAATATATTTATATTTTAAAAACAAGGATGAAATATTCTATTCTATTCAAGAAGAGGCGTTTCAATTGTTTTATGACAAACTGAATGAATTTGAATTTATAAAAGACCCACTTGGCAGACTAAGGTCATTAGCTAATAGTTACCTTGCTTTTGCTATAGAAAATCCCGGCTTATATAAGCTCATGTTTGTAATGGATGAGCCCATGAATTTCCTTGACAATAAAAGTGAGTGGAAAGAAGGAAAAGACTGCTATGCATTTTTGAAAAAACATATCACAACCTGTATAGAGCAGAACCTATTAAAACGACTCAGCCATGACGAAGGAACCTTTATTTTTTGGTCGTTTATCCATGGATTAGCCTCTCTTGCCAGCAGTCAGCGCCTACTTTTTTATGGAAAAAAAGACACAATGAACGATCACTACAAAATGGTGATTGATAAAATGATTGAATCGCTTACACCGAGCTACCTTTAACTCTATTCCAGGGCCTTTTCATTTCCCTCATCGTTGTTAGTAGAATCAGATGGAGCAACTGTTTCTTCCCAATGATTCTTTGATCCCGGAAAAGTGGTTTTTCTGGAAATATCGATGCTAATTAAAATAATGATCAAAAAGAAAATTACACTTAGGATAAGAAATATTTTCTTAGACTTTTTCATCCTATTTTTTAGTGATAATAAACTCTACTCGCCTGTTCAGTTTACGTGTTTGTTCTGAAGCATTACTAGCAATAGGACGGCTACCACCATATCCTATTCCTTTTATTCTACGCGCAGCAATACCTTTATCTACCAGGTATTTTTTCACCATCTCCACACGATTTTGAGATAGCTTAAGATTCTTTTCTGAATCCCCTTGGTTATCAGTATGTCCTGCCAGTTCTATTTCCATTTTAGGGCTTTCAGACATGATCTCCACTACCTTATCTAATTCTACATAAGAGCTGTCCAAAATATTAGGTGTGCCACGTTCAAAATATATCTGATCCAATTGTATTGTTGTACCCACTTCCAGCTTTTTCATTCGATAGACTCTTTCCGTCAGGGCATCTTCTAACAAAATGGTTTCTGTAACGGGCATGTAACCCTTGGATTTTACATCTACATACAACCTATTTAAACTATCCGGAACAGAGAAAGAAAATTCTTTATCTGCTGCCAACACTTGTAAACTATCTTCTACATTTCGATAGCGCACAAATACAGAATAATCGATATAATCAAACGTTTTTTCATCTAACACTTTCCCCCTGAATTTTTTATCTCCTTGAAGAGGCAAAACTTCTTCCTTTTCTTCTTCCCAAACAAACTGGGTAGAATCTTCTTCGGGCGTTACCTGAAAAGTACTATCCTCCGGTAGCTGATAAAAGTTTAAATCACCATAGCCATCACTATTTACTGTACTGGTATAAATAGACCATTTCATATCCGGGGATATAACAAATGACAGCTCTACCCCTTTGGTATTGATCGCTTCCATGTTTTCAGGAGTCGTCCAATTGGTCCACGTACTATCCAACCGGTAGCTTTTAAATATGTCTCTTCCTCCTTTACCGGGATGTCCATTAGAAGAGAAAAATAATGTTTTATTGTCTGGCGCTAATAAGGGTGTCATTTCCTCCCCTGTTGTATTAATAACACTTCCGAGGTTTTTAGGTAGCGTAAATTTATTGCCATCCCAAAAGGAAACATAGATATCTTCATGACCACGAGAGCTGAACGACTTCATTGAAAGCAATAAGATCTCCCCATTACTGGACAAGCTTCCGCTTTGATGTTCCGATTTATTTTTAAAATATTTAATGGTAACAGGCTTAGGAAAGGTCCACTTCCCTCCTTTCCATTCAGAATAAGAAATTCCCTGGGTTTTGGGTGGCCGGCTGTCTATTGGGTAACGATGGTTTAAAAACATGATCTTTCCATCAGGAGTAAACCCAATAACCGAATTGAAATAAGAATTATTAAGAGATTTTCCGGCATTTTTAGGCGGTGACCAAACATTATCTTCTTCCAATTTAGAAATCCAGATATCACCTTTGTCTTTTTTACCTCCGACATTGAGTGAATCATTTGCACGGGTAAAATATAGCTCTTTGCCATTAGGGTGCAACACAGGTGCTAATTCATCATGTTTAGAATTTACAAGCCTAAAATCGTGTTGTGAAAATGTAAAAGAATAAGTGCAAAAAAGTGCAATTGTTAAAAGTAGCTGTCTCACATTGTGGTAATTAAGTACTATAAAATTCAAATCTAATAAGCCTTTTTATTTTTACGAATGGAATAGGGGTATTTATTATAAATCAAGGCATAAAAAAAGCCCGCTTTAAAAGCGAGCTTGTTGTTATTTTTAATCATGTAATTACATTTCTGTCAAATCTATGATCCTGATCTCAACCCTTCTGGACTCTTCCTTCGTAGCGCTGTTTTCTTTGGTAGCGCCATATCCTTTAGCTACAATTCTTCTTCTCACAACCCCTTTTGTATTTAAGTGGTTAAGTACAGATATCGCACGTTTGTTAGATAGGCTCTTATTAAAATCTTCATCGCCTTCTGCTGAGGCGTAACCCGAGATCTCAATACCCAACTCATCGTGTTTGATTAGTAAATCCAACAACCCATCTAACTCCTTCAGGTATTTGGGGTCAACATCAGATTTACCCGCATCAAAATAGACTTTAACCATTTTGTTGAGTACCGATGGATTATAAGACTTTATCGCAGATTTTGACTTGTTTTTTTGCTCTTTTGCTGCTTGAGTTACGTACATAGTTGGCAATGAAAAGATCTCTTTTCCATCTATTACCTTTTTCTCAAATTTTGAGCTATCACTTTCATCGTAATAATATACTCTTTTAGCAGCCTGAAGATTTTGATTTTCTGTTTCATCAAAATTCACTTCATCTATAGGATTTGATCTCATCACCAATTCCAACAAATAATCTATTCCTTCCTGATCTGCGGCTTCCATCAAACTACCCATCAATTCATACACATCGATACTATCACTGTCTATCAGCCCAGCCTCATGTTCTTTACGAATATCCTGTTTTTCTTCTCCATGGGTATTATAAAAGGCATTTTTCACCTCTATTTCCTGACCTACCACCACATCAAAATGCTTAATGGTTTTTAGAAAGATCTTTTGATACAATTCATAAAAATACGTCTGGTTAGGCACGTCAATATTCAGCGTATATGTCTGAAACCCTTCAGACTCAATGATCATGTCATAATTTTTATCAGGTGGTAAAATCACCAGATAATCTCCTGTTTCAGGGTTTGGATGATACACATAGTCTAGTTTCGTATTGGTCTCGTTATCGACCATGTATATCAATGTTTTAAGCGGCTTATTCGTATCTGCATTAAGAATACGGCCTTTGATCATTGTCAATGGAATGGTACCAAAATTTTCTGGCATATCCATTACGTAAATATCACTACCACCTGTTGTACCTTTTCTATCAGATGAGAAGTATCCTCGTGACCCATCTGCAATAAGTGTGAAATAATTGTCATTAGCTGTAGTGTTAATAGGATATCCCATGTTTTGTGGCTCCAGCCACTTTCCATTTTCCTTTACAGTTTTAAAAATATCCCAACCGCCGATTGATTCAGGTCTATTCGATGAGAAAAACAACATGCTTTGTCCTGGGTGAATAAATGGTCCTTCTTCATCATATTTAGAGTTAATGGTAGGGCCTAAATTCACGGGTTTTGACCATGTTCCGTTGCTTTGTTTATTACTCGTGTAAATATCTAATCCTCCATATCCACCTGGCCTGTTGCTGGAAAAATAAATCGTCTTGCCGTCGGGAGAAATAGATGCTGTCGTTTCAAGATATCTGGAATTAACACCATCACCGATGGGAGCTGGTCGAGTCCAACCTTCAACTGACTTATCAATAGTATAAAGACCACCAGAACTTCGATCTCCAATAAAAATCATCATCTGCTGACCATCAACAGAAATACCAGCTGTACCTATATTACTGGTAGTATTGACTTCCACTAACTTGGGCATTGACCAGTTACCGGTTTCATTATAAGAAATGTAAATTTCTTCAACATATTTATCGCCCGTTCTGGTTTTACCTGTATTAGGTCGAAGTGCTGTAAATGCCATTACGCTTTCATCCGCAGAAACTACAGGGTTATACTCCGTAAATTCGCTATTAATATTGCTACCGAGCTTTGAAATATTAACCTTTAATGGTTCCCGCACATAGTTGAGTGCATTGTAAGATTGTTTAATGAGAGCTTCGACTTCTTTGATTTGTGTCCTGTCTCTGTTAGTATATAAGTCTTTTTGCTTTGAAAGAGCATTGATTGCTTTGTCTAATTGCTCATCTTCAAAATATGACTTACCCAGATCAAAGTAAAAATTGTAGGGTAAAGGATCTAATCCAGTATCACTCACTTTTTCAAGGAATTTAATACTTCTTACCCGGGAATTCACTTCTTCTGACTCCACGTAGCATTTTCCAATTTTATAAAACAACTCCGCATTGGACTCACCAGCTTCAAATGCCGCTAAGTAAAGAGGGAGTGCTTCTTCATAATTTTTAACATCAAATAATTTATCGGCTTTCGCAAGGGACTTAGCATCTTGCGCCTGAACACTGCTAAAAATGCCGAAAAACAATATTAAGCTGAATAGTAATTGAGTTGTATATCTCATAAGCTTAGTGATTTACCTAAATTAATAGTTTCAAAGATATTACTTAAAAAGCTGTAAGTAAGTGTATTTTCAATTGATTTATTACAGATAATACGAATGATACATACATGCTTCATCTATACAAAATACTTATTTATCCGTCTTTTTACTAAATACGTCCATTGAGAATCTCATAATTTTATTGCTCATTATAAGTTATTTTAAAAACATTACATCTCTAGACTGTGTTAAATTAATAGGGTTTTAAAGATTTATTCAAATCAGAATAGTATATGTTATGAAAAACTCTCTCCTTTTTTACGCTTCAATAACGCTGCTATTCCTTTGTTTTCAAAATGCATACTCTCAAAAAGATTGGAAGCTTAAAAAACATGAGAATGGTATCAAAGTTTATACCAAAAATCATAAAGCTCATAATTTAAAGTATTACAAACTCCAATCAACCTTTGATGCTGACTACAATAAATTGACTTCTATTTATCTGGATTTTGAAAATTATCACACCTGGATAAAAGGCTGTATCGAAAGTAAAATACTAAAGGTGAAAAATGAACATTCACTAATTTTTTATACAAAATATAAAGTACCATGGCCAGCGAGTGATCGCGAATTTGTTTCCGACGTCATAATTTCTAAGCAAAATAATAGCCTTATCATTACTTCAACACCTTCCAATTACAAGTACAAAAAATCAAAAGGTGTGGTTAGGGTAACCGAATATGAAGACACATGGCAACTAATAAATAATGAAGAAGGAACAATTGAACTAACCCTAAATGGATTTTATAATCCCGGTGGATCAATCCCTGCCTGGTTGGTAAATATGTTTATCGTTGATGCTCCATACGAAACAACTATGAAAATCAAGGAAATGACCGAACTATCGGATTAATTTTCAAACGATACAACAGCGCTTTCTTCAAAACCTATTTTTACCGACTTAAACTCAACGGACATATTTTCAGTGATGGTTATAGGTTTGGTATACATATTCCACTTTTCGTCAGAAGCATATTTCCATAAATTAGTGATACCGTTGTGATTATTCGCAATGGAAATTAGACTTTTATCTTTCATTTCTAATTGAGGAGTAGGTAATTTTGGCTGATGTCCATCTACTCGCCAGTTTCTTATTAGCTCCTTTTCATTTTGACTACCGAGATCTCCCGTAGAACTAATCCATTCATTTAGCACTAACTGCAATTTTTCTTTTTCCTTTTTGTAATCCGGATCGTCCGCCAGGTTATTTAGTTCATAAGGATCATTTTTCAAATCGTACAATTCTTCTGGTGGCTTGGAAGCTGCTAACCATTTAGCTTGCAAACTATCCAATGTGTTTTCATCCCTCTGACGGATTAAATCAAGCATCATTGGCATATTTAGCCGATAAGAAACAGGAATAGCGTAGGGTTTTTGCACATCAAAATTTCGGATATATTTGAATCGGTCAGAACGCACCGCCCTGACTCTGTCATAACATTCGTCAAATCTATCTGAGGCGGTAAATATATATTTTATTTTATCCTCTGGAACAAAATCACCCAAGAAAGGACTACCCTGTATATATTCCGGTGGTTCTATCCCAACCAATGAAAGCATGGTGGGTGCCAAATCAATAAAACTCACCATATCCTCTATCCTGGCCGTATTTGACTGTGCACCGATTTTGACCATCATCGGCACCTTAGTCCCTGTCTCGTATAATGCCCGTTTATGACGGGGAAATGGCCCTCCATGATCTGCGTAAAAGAATATGATGGTATTATCGTATAAACTATCTTCCTTGAGTTGTTCTATGATTTCTCCAACTTGCTGATCTGCACGTACAAGGTTGCTGTAGTTGACCGCCATATCATGCCGCACAATAGAATCATCCGGAAAGTATGGAGGGACCTTCACATCATCAGGATTTACATATAATTCTTCATTACCATTTTGCCAAATTCTTGATTCATGTGTCACTTCGATATTAAACACAGAAAAGAAGGGTTGATCCGGTTTTTCTCTGTTTCTCCATGTAGCTTTTTTACTGCTCTCATCCCACATTGAAGGAAGTGTGGCAAAATTATAATCCTCTTTTGCA
Source organism: Cyclobacteriaceae bacterium (assembly GCA_050306095.1). GTDB lineage: Bacteria > Bacteroidota > Bacteroidia > Cytophagales > Cyclobacteriaceae > CAJXNP01. Next base: position 21,743 of record JBNLGO010000016.1, on the reverse strand, counting down.
TTGTTGGTGCAATAGTAACCAGCCTTTCTTAGATAATGCGTGAAAGGCTGCACCTCCACTGGGACTACCGGTGAGTAACTTGGAATACCTATGCCAGGTTGATTCGCAGTATCATACGCATTATAACATCGCATATTATGTGTGCCCAGAGTTGTGGGATACATACCCGTAATAATCGAACTCCTTGCTGGTGAGCATACAGGTGCAGGTGAATATGCATTTTCATAAATAAAGGACTGATCTGCTAACTTCTCAATTTCAGGTAGTTTTACAATCTCATTTCCATACATTGGGAAAAATTCAGCAGATTGATCTTCCAGTACAATCCAAACGACATTTGGTAAATTCACCTCTGATGATTTCTTATCCTTCTTAAACCCACATTGGCTAAGCAGTATAGTAAGAATTAGAAAAATGGATATTTGTTGTTGGATTTTATTCATTACCTAAAGAGAAAAGTGTATTTCTAAAAATACCGATTGATGTCGTTAAATACCATTAATTTCACACCTTATTTATTACAAGAAAATTTATAATATTTTAATAACAATGGGATCAAATACTTAACATGAAAATCATCTATTCTTTAGAAAGGTAAAACAATAATAAAGTTGAGGTAAAATTCAGGACTAAGAATTTGCCTTATTTTGTTTCATGACAATCCAACACAATCTTAAAGCCTTTTGGTATCCCATATTCTTATTTGCGGGACTAATCCAATATTCCTGCTCCAATGAAGCGTTACTATCTGAAGATATTTATGTAGAGCAAATCAAGCATGAAAAAATTGATCAATTAATTGATTCAAAATTTGCGGAACATCCTAATGAATTTTATGTTTTAAAGGGAACTTACGCAAATGAGAATTACTTTTTGGTCAATTACTGTTGCCCAACTTGCCAGGACAAAAATGAATTATACAATGAATCTGGCACCTTGCTTTGTACATATTCAAAAGATATCGATCAAACAACCACTTTTTGTTCATTTCATCCTGATGATTTTGAACAAACTAGTATTTACTGGATATCCGGTGAGTTAAATTGTCTTGAAGAATGATTACTTCCACCTAAGATCTATTTCAATAAACTGACTCCAAATAACCTAATACAAATACCGCAGGAGCATTCCAATTTAAACAAACTTCATTGGAAGCAAAGCTTGGCTCAACATCTTCATAGGACTTTGCAGGGGCATCTGATGTATAGGTTACAAAACCCTGGTCTTGTTTATCTTTATTGGGTCCACCAATAATAAACCCAGGCACAGGTTCTTTTATACCATCTGCTCCACTGGGTCTGTGGTGTGGAAACATTGCCTGATTATCACCATAACCAGTTAAAAAAGAATAGCCGACCGCATTTTTACCAAATATATAATCTGTGTTTCTGATTACCCCTTCCAAATATTTATTTTCTTGTGTTAGATAATGTGCATAACACAAGATCATTGCTTGGTTTAGCACATCACTATTCGATCCCCATTCAAAATGATCCAGACCAATTCGATATGGAATAGCATCAATCTTAGCTAAAATTTGATCGGCCAGAGCGATATGTTGCCCTACCAAGCTTGCTGCTAATTCCTCTCCTAACTCATCCTTATGTGCGAGCAACGAATGAAACCCCATATTCCTAGCAAAAAATTTCCAGCTATTGGTTATTACATGCTCGTATTCAAGTTGGTTTTCGTTTAGATACTGCAGATATTCCTCATTTCCTGTAGTTAACCACAACTCAGCAGCTGCCCAATAAAAATCATCTGATAGTTCATTATCACCATATTCACCAGTGGAAACATCTTCTGGGTTTTTAAATACGATATTCGGGTTAGCCAAAGCCCATTCCCATGCCTTAACAGCTGCTTCTCCACAAGATGTAGCATAGGATGAATCGATATTCGCAAATACACGGGATGCCTGTGCCATTGATGCAGCAAAACTCAAAGAGGATGCGGTTGTTTTTCCGATTATCCATCGCTCAAGGTCATATTCACCTGGCATGATAAAATCACCGAAATTTTTGGCGGTTAATTTAAAGAAAACTCCTCCGTCTTCATCCTGCATGGTTTTCATCCAATCCAGCTCATACTTTATTTCATCTGCCAGATCACTTACACCATTTCCACTTTCAGGTATATTAAGGTCGCCATCAGCTAATGCTTCCGGATAAATCTCCAATAAATCCATCATTTGCCCTACAGTAAGCGCTGCATTTACAATATATTTTCCATAATCCCCCGCATCATACCAGCCTCCCGGAGAGACCAAAGATCCTCCCTCCTTGCCTGAAGATGGGTGAAATGAACAGTCATCATCAAAATGACCACCAGCTCGGGCATATTTTCCACCGTAAGCTTCTTCGATTGGCATAGACGCTCTTTGGAAATAAAAACTCTTTATAGATGCATCCAATGCTTCTTTATATATCGATTCTTTTATTTCAAATGGATAAGAGGTGATGTCATCTCCTACTTTGATGGTAAATTCACCAGTAGTGGTTAATGAAGAAAAATCTCCTCTTCGTATAATTTCATTGGATATTTCCCAAGTTTGGGGAGTAGAAAGTTTACCTTCAAACACCTTTTCAGCCTTGGTATTTACAATGGTGAATGAGTCAGCATCAATATCTGCCAAAACAAATCCCTTTACACTTTCCGGATAATAACCCAATTGATTTAGACGAATAGGGTTAACCTCTACTTTATTGCTGTTTTTTGATGAGCATTGAATAAATAAGACCGCAGCGACAATAAAAAATACAATTCTATACATTTCTTAAAGTGTTAAAACAATTGATAAGTTGGAAAATAAACGTGATTTGAAATTAATAAAAAAAACGCTTCAACAAGTACTATTCGTGTATTTTATACACCAACAAATAAAATAAATTATAGAAAACCTTTTTACGTCGTCAAAATACCTCTACATTTGCATTGCATTTGGTTTTAGGAAGACAAACGAGTCGGACTAAATGAAAAGGGAATCCGGTTAAAATCCGGAGCTATCCCCGTAGCTGTAAGCTCAATAGTACTTTTGCACATCTTGCCACTGCGCGTTATACCTGGCACGCGGGAAGGCCACAAAAGTTTGAGCAAGCCAGAAGACCTGCCAATTTGCGATTTTCGTAGCTTTCGGGAGAAAAGCGAAGAATAGATTGGACGATTACCCATTTGATTTCTTCAATAACCGATGGTTGCGAATGATTCATTAATCATTTGTAACTATGAACTGTTTTAAATTTTTAGTCGCATTCGTATTTTGCTTGATACCTGGTTATATCTTTAGCCAGACTGTAGTGGCCGATTCTATTCTCTTAGAAGACAAGGTGGTGATAGAAGGACAAAGGCTGGAAGAATATGCTGTTGGCGTCTCAGTACAGCAATTGGATTCCGAAAAGATATCCATATATAAGTCTCAAAGTATTTCCAACTTACTTTCAAGGGAAACTGGCGTAACCATTAAATCTTATGGAATTGGCGGTCTCTCTACCCCATCTATTCGGGGAGGAAACGGAAGCCATACACCTATCTTATGGAATGGAATCAACCTGCAAAATTCAATGAATGGAAACGCGAGCCTCTCTCTTATTCCTGCAACGTTTTTTGACCAGGTAAAAGTGCAATATGGTGGTGGAAGCACCCTGTTTGGCAGTGGATTGGTTTCAGGTGCAATACATATAAACAATTCATCTCTTTCTTCTCAAAAAGACCGAGTTGTTGTCAATGCTGGGATCGGAAGTTTCGGGGATAAAACCGCTTCATCAATCATTAAAGAACAATTTGGTCAATTACATTCAGAACTAAGGCTATTTTATCGAGAAGCTAAAAATGATTTTGAATATACTAACAACGCCAAATTCGGCCACCCTAAAGAAAGACAAACCAATGCTGAATTTGATGCATTTGGCATTACTCAAAGCAATGAGTTAAAACTTGGGAATATTGGATACCTGGCAACTTCGTTGTGGTATAATCATTATGACAAAAACCTGCAATCCCTGATGATCCAGGATACAAGCATGTCCAATCAGGTTGACAATAGTGTACGAGCCAACGTTTCCTATTTTAACGCTCACCCGAAAAATCCCTTAAAAATTAAATCGGCTATTTTGTACGATGAATTACTATACACCAACCCAACTTTAGGTGACCCTACCTCTAATCATTATACCAAGTCATGGATTAGCGAAGCTGAAAAGAGATTCACTTTTTCTTCCAATCACAAAGTAGACTTAGGCCTGAATTACACCTATGAACAAGCTGAATCAGATGGACTTTCCGATAAAGTAGTAAGAAATAGAATTGCGGTATTTGGTAGCTATAGAATAAAAAACATCATTCCAAATTTTAATTCTTCATTGAATATTCGTCAGGAAATGGTAGATAGCCAATTGATTCCTACAGTATTATCTGCGGGATTTGATTACCTCGCATTTCCTTTTTTAATGATCAAGGGAAATGCTTCTAAAAATTACAGACTCCCAACTTTTAATGACTTGTACTGGCGTACGGATACCGACTCTTCTGGAAACCCAGATTTAAAGCCGGAATCCGGGTATAATATTGCCTTGGGTATGACGGAATTCATAAATGGTGATTATTTATCAATAACATTTGGGCAAGATTATTATTGGACCAAAACCAATAACTGGATTGTTTGGCTTCCTAATGAAAATGGTCAATGGACACCTGACAACAAAGATATCGGAGAAAGTTATGGTGCGGAAATTAACTTTAAAGCTGAAGCAAAACTCACACATTTAAAGCTATTCTCAGATGGTTTTTTCAAATATTCCATTGCCACGCTGACAGAAAAGGAAACGGCTTCTACCAAACAAAATGCGTGGTATGAGCCCAAATATAGTTTTCGTGGCACTATTGGCATGAATTATCAAAAGCTCACTTTTTCCTATAATCACAATTATTTTGGAGCACGGTATTATGATAATAAAAACAAGCTGGATCCTTATCAAATCGGGTCCATTTATTTAGGATATCAATACCCATTCAACAAGAATTATTTAAACCTATCACTCAATATTAATAATGTGTGGAATGAAGATTATCAGGTGGTAGCCTGGTATGCCATGCCACCTGTAAATTATCAACTTAATATTTCGTATCAATTTAACTTGTAATACCTATTTTATGAAAACAACAATTTTTAAAACTTTGACCCTATTGCTCGTTACCAGTCTATTTTTTGGTTGCGACAAAAATGATGAAAATCCTGCAGGTGTATATGACAATGGCATTTTTATCACCAATGAAGGTGCATTCACATCAGGAAATGCATCAATAAGTTTCTATAGCATTTCCGGAGATTCTGTGGTTAATGATATTTTCTCAGCTGTAAATAATCGGCCATTGGGAGATGTGCTTCAATCAGCAATAAATTTAAATGGAAAAACTTACCTGGTATTGAATGGTTCAAATAAAATTGAAATCGTCAATACAACTGATTTTAAAGAACAAGGTGTGATTGAATCCCTGGATAACCCAAGGTATATCACTGAAAAAAATGGTTTACTTTATGTGACTCAATGGGGCGAAAACGGCGTAGTTAAAGTGATTGACCCCACTACAGATGAAGTTATTAAAACTATTGCTGTTGGTACAGGTCCTGAAATGATCATCGCATCTACAGATTATTTAATTGCTGCGAATAAAGGAGGTTATGGAGATGACTCTACGGTAAGTATTATTGATCCAGCATTGAACCAGGTAGTCAAATCCATTAAAACGGGATTTAGGCCAAGTGATTTAGCGATTGACGGGAATGGTGATCTATGGGTATTAAATGCTGGAAAAACGATTTATAATGACACATGGACCGAAGTTCTTGGACATAAACCTAGCTCCCTTTCAAAAATTTCACTGTCATCATTAGAAGTGACAAATACTTTTGAATTAGCCGAAGAAATGCATCCTGAACAGATTGAAATAGCTAATGACGGAAGTACACTATTTATTGGATCCGGATATGGGTTTAGCGGCATCTTTAAAACAGATATTTCAAGTCCAAACATTGGCGGTGACGCTCTCATCAACCTATCTGCTTACGGAATTAAAATTGAGCCTACCTCAAATGAATTATTCATTTTTGAAGCCACTAATGGTACCGATCCAGGGAATTTTCACCGCTACACAGTTGCGGGAAATAGTATTGATCACTATACCGTGGGTATCTTTCCAAATGGTTATGTACAATAAGAAATAACAAATGAAAAAGATTACCCCTTACTTACAAACCGAATTTTCAGGATATATTTTACTTATTGTATGTATTACAGTAAGTAGATTATTGATGTACAAGGTTGATGCAATGGCCGACATTGGCAACTTCACTCCTATCGGTGCACTGGCGTTATTTGGAGGTGCGATTTACAGGAATTATAAATCATATCTTTTACCACTAACAGTATTATGGATAAGTGATCTTGTTTTAAACCGATATATTTATTTCGGTGAATGGCGACTGTTTTATGATCAATTTTATTGGACGTATGGGGCATTTATATTGATGGCTTTTACGGGTAAATACGTGATTAAAAAGATTAATGTGAGAAACATTGCTACCTCTGCCATCATCATCACATTTATACATTGGATTGTAACTGATTTTGGTGTTTGGTTGGGCGGAACTTTGTACCCAAAAGATATTCAAGGGTTGTGGATGTGCTTATTAGCAGCAATTCCATACGAACTATATTTCCTTGGAGGAACCGCCATATTCAGCAGTCTATTATTTGGAATGGATTACATTTTCGGGAAAAATATATCAGTTTCAAATCGCACATTCTCAAGCACAACTATACATAATCCTTCGTAAAGGTTGAAAAAAGAAAGACATAAATATTGCCCAAATTGTGGAGATGAATTCGTATGTGGTACCTGCAACAAAGGACTAACATGCTGGTGTGCTGCATTACCTAATATTGAAATCATTGAGCGAGGTGGGCAATGTTTGTGTCCTGAATGCTTAAAAGAAGTTATTCAAAAGAAGGTGGAAATATTTGTTGAAGATGTCAAAGCTGGAAAAGCAGAAAATACTGCTCCCAAATACAAGGGAAATGAACAACGGCTGATAGAGGGCATTGATTACTATATGGAAAACGGAAACCTTGTTTTTAGCGCATGGTATCACTTAAAAAGAGGCGAATGCTGTGGCAACAACTGCCGACACTGCCCATATGATCATAAAAATGTAAAGCAATGATCACATTTATTACTGGAGGCGCCAGATCGGGTAAAAGTAAGTATGCCCAGGAATTAGCATGTTCCCTTTCCGAACATCCCGTTTACCTTGCTACTGCAAGAAAATGGGACGAAAATTTTATGGATCGGATCAAACGACATCAGGCAGATCGGGATGAACGATGGATAAATATCGAGGAAGAAAAACATGTTAGTAATGTTAATCTGGAAGGAAAAGTAGCGGTGATAGATTGTGTCACATTATGGCTCACTAATTTATTTATGGACTCGGGAAATGATATTGATGAATCGTTGAGGTTGTTTAAGCATGAAATTGATCATCTGACAAATACCAATGCAACGATCATACTTATTTCCAATGAACTAGGAATGGGTGTCCATGCAGAAACTGAGGTTGGCAGAAAGTTCACTGATCTGCAGGGATGGGCCAATCAATATGCTGCCCAAAAAGCTGATAAAGTTATTTTTATGGTCTCGGGTATTCCCATGACCCTCAAAGAAAGCTCCCTCCCACCAAACCAAACAAAAAACAATTTAGAGTAATGCAGTCAAAACATAAATCGATTTTTAACTGGAGTGGCGGAAAAGACAGTGCGCTTTCACTTTATCATATACTTAAAGATCCTCAATATGAAATTGCTAGTTTACTAACTAGCATTAATAAAACTTACGGTAGGGTTTCAATGCATGGAGTTCGTGAGGAATTATTAGAAGAGCAGGCAAAGCAATTAGAGAAACCATTGATCAAACTTAAGCTGGAAGATCAACCTTCTATGGATGATTATAATCGTGAAATGAAAAATACGATGGATACTCTACATATGGAAGGTTATACGCATTCTATCTTTGGAGACATTTTCCTGGAGGATTTGAAAAATTACAGAGTAGAAAAACTAAAAGCCGCTGGATTTGAAGCAGTATTTCCTATTTGGAAAAGGGATACTCGAGAGCTTGTCCATGAATTCATTGATCTGGGATTTAAGACCATGGTTGTTTGTACCAAGGCAGAACTCCTGGATGAAAGCTTTGCAGGTAGAATAATTGATCATGAATTTTTAAAAGATCTTCCTGATAACGTTGACCCATGTGGTGAAAATGGGGAATTCCACACATTCGTATTTGACGGTCCGATTTTTAAGAACCCAATTGAATTTGAAATTGGTGAGAAAGTTTACCGTGAATACAAAAGCCCAACACAATCAAACAATCATTATTCAGGCAAAATCAATAACCCAAACCAAATGGGGTTTTGGTTCTGCGATTTAAAGAAAAAGACAAAATGAAAGACATTGACACTAACATTGAAAAGTTATTAGCAGATAAAATCAATACCAAAACCAAACCTGTGGGATCACTGGGAAAGTTAGAGAAAATTGCATTTCAAATTGGCAAAATTCAGCAAACCCTCACACCTAAATTAATCAAACCAGCCATCTATATTTTTGCAGGAGACCATGGTTTGACAGAAGAAGGTATCAGCCCATTTCCAAAGGAAGTAACGTTTCAGATGGTTATGAATTTCCTCAACAGAGGTGCGGCTATCAATGTTTTTAGCCAACAACACGATATCGATTTAAAGGTAGTAGATGCCGGAGTTGATTTTGACTTTGCACCTCATGACGATCTGATAAATGCTAAAATAAGAAAGGGAACCAGAAATATTTTAAGAGAACCGGCCATGACAACTGAGGAGGTTAATCAGGCTATGGATAAAGGAAAGCTGCTTGTCCAAAAACAACAAGAGAAAGGCACCAATATTATCGGTTTTGGGGAAATGGGCATTGGAAATACTTCAAGTGCAGCCCTATTAATGCATAAATGTTGCGGACTACCAATTGAAGAATGTGTTGGTAAAGGCACCGGTTTGGATGATCAAGGAATGGCTAAAAAAATCACTGTCCTTAAAAAAGCCTCAGAAAAATATGAAAGCATTAAGGATCCGGTAGAAATTTTGACAACATTAGGAGGATTGGAAATAGCAATGATGACTGGGGCCATGCTAGAGGCATTTCAGCAAAATATGATCATCTTAATCGATGGATTTATTGCAAGTTCCGCACTTTTAGTCGCACACAAATTGGATTCTGAAATATTGAACAATTGTATTTTCTGTCATCAAAGCGATGAAAAAGGCCACCAAAAAATGTTGTCTCATTTAAATGCTGATCCTTTATTAAATTTGGGTATGCGATTAGGAGAAGGAACCGGAGTAGCTGTAGCTTATCCCATTATCCAATCTGCTGTTAATTTTTTAAATGAAATGGCCAGTTTTGAGGAAGCTGCCGTCGCCAACAAGAAAGATTAATTTTGCTTATGCGCTTAATTAAGCATGAAATACACGTATTTTTTACTGCTTTAATGTTTTATACCAGAATCCCCTGCCCTGCCTGGGTGGATCATTCTGAAAAATTGTTAAATCAATCTACACGGTATTTTTCTTTTATTGGATATATCGTTGGCGGTATTTCTGCACTTACATTTTTGTTATTTAATTATTTCACCGGAACGGAAATAGCAGTGGTCATTTCACTAGCTGCTTCTATTCTCACTACCGGAGCATTTCATGAAGATGGATTTGCGGACAGTTGTGATGGTTTTGGTGGGGGTTGGACCAAAGATAAAATACTGGTCATAATGAAGGATAGTAGAATTGGCGCCTATGGAGTCATCGGTTTGATACTTCTATTCGCATTGAAAATATTTTTATTAATTGATATACTTCAGCTACTTGAATATCAATACATTTTAATCATTGCATTTTTTATTTCTGCTCATAGTTTAAGTCGATTTTTTGCTTCCTCACTTATTTATTTACTTCCATATACACGTGAAACTGATGACAGCAAGGTAAAACCAGTAGCTAAAAGTGTAAAAACACCTACACTCATTTTCTCCTTCCTCATAGGTACACTCCCTTTATTTTTGGCAATATATTTAACTACTAATGCATGGCTGGGTATTACCGTTATTCCATTAATTTTCACCATTTTATTATTAAAAAATTATTACAAAAAATGGATTGGTGGATATACGGGTGATTGCCTTGGCGCGGCTCAACAAACACTCGAAGTGGTGTTTTACCTTATGATATCTGTTCTATGGAAGTTTACCTGATAAGACATACTACTCCAAAAATAGAAAAAGGAATTTGTTACGGTCAATCAGACATCCCTTTAAAAAAGGAATATCAAAAGGAGTTTGCAAAAGTAAAGGATCAACTTCCATTAGATTTAGATATCATTTATTCAAGTCCACTCAGCAGATGTAGATTATTAATGAATGCTATTACTTGCCCAAAAAAAATCATTGATCCTCGATTGAAAGAAATGAATTTTGGGGATTGGGAGTTAAAAAAATGGGATGATATTGATCAACAAAAACTTCATGAATGGATGGAGGATTATATTAATATCGGTCCTCCTCAAGGGGAAAGTTTAAGGGAAATTCAATCACGTGTATCCGACTTTTGGAAAGATTTAAACACAACCACTTTTTCAAAAGTAGGGGTTATTACGCATGGTGGGGTAATCAGAATAATTAAAGGGTCTGATTGATCGAATAGAATTAAACAAAATCATGGACTACAAGGTAGCATTCGGACAAGTTGATTGCATTTTGAGATAAAAAAATTAAGCGTCTTCTCAACCTCTAATCCATAATCCCGTTGACAAAAGCTGAATGAATCAAGCCATAGAGTAATTTTAATCCTGCATAAGTGCAATCTGTAAAGGTTGCACTTATTTATTTTAGTGGAATAAATGAACAAAAAGCAAAAAAATATCATCATCCTGATTTTGGGTTTTCTAGCAGCATTAGGGCCATTTTCCATTGACATGTACCTTCCAGCATTCCCATCCATTGCCAGTGACCTCCAAACTGACATTGCCCATGTGGCCTACTCACTTACCAGCTATTTCATCGGTATTTCTATCGGGCAAATACTATACGGACCGCTTATTGATCGGTATGGAAGAAAGAAACCTTTGATAATAGGCCTAATAATATATATTCTCACTTCATTAGGTTGCGCACTTTCACCATCAATTTACTGGCTGGTTGGCTTACGGTTTCTATTGGCTCTTGGTGGCTGTGCAGGTATGGTAGCTTCAAGAGCTGTAGTTCGGGACCTTTTTCCCGTTTCTGATACCGCAAAAGTCTTTTCAACTATTTTATTGGTCATGGGAGTAGCACCAATTATTGCTCCTACAATCGGCGGATATGTTGTGGCAGCTTTGGGATGGAGAGCTGTTTTTTATACGTTAACTGGAATCTCAATATTAATGCTTCTTTCCGTGCTTAAATGGCTACCTGAAAGTAAAGGGCCGGATAGTAGTATCTCCCTTAAAATCAAAGGAATACTAAAAGATTACAGGGTTGTTTTCAGTGAGCCATTGTTTATTATTTATACTATGACCGGAGCAGCTGTATCAGCAGGAATGTTTGCCTATATTTCAGGGTCACCATTTGTGTTCATGGAGCTTTTTGGATTTAGTGAACAGCATTATGGGTGGATTTTTGGAACTAACGCCTTTGGAATTATTGCCGCTAGTCAATTAAATCGTCTCTGGTTAAAGTACAATTTAAGTGAACAGATAGTATCAAGAGTCGTGACTTTCTTGTTTATTTTCGGAATGTCCTTGTTCATTGGAACTTATTCAGGTCTTTTATCATCTTCAGGGACACTGGTGTTGATATTTTTGTATTTATTCTGTCTCGGATTTACCTATCCAAATACAACGGCATTATCATTATCACCATTTACTAAATATGCGGGAAGTGCCTCTGCAATGATCGGCTTTATTCAAATGGTATGCGGCGCTATTGCCTCGGCACTTGTGGGCTATTTTCATAATGGTACCGCCATTCCTATGACCCTGGTAATCGGATTATGTTCATTAACTGGCTTTGTTTGGTTTTTTGCATCAAAAGGAATCTTAAAAAAGAAAATGAAGCGAATATCGGTCGCCAATTAGCAAAAGGTTTTTGTCTTATAAAGGACTCGTTAGCTACATTTTGAATTTCAAAGCAACCCCCACTTTATGATAATGGTAGTTATAAATAGACCAACTATCAGACATCATGATTGGCAACCACCATACAAATATTCAGCACGGCACATACAATCTTGCCTGGCTTGATTTCCTAAGGGTTTTATTGGGTGCTTATATATTAATTAAAGGCATCGCATTTGCAGCTGACACACAATCATTAAACCTCATCATTAAAAACAGCAAATTTGATTTTCTTGCTGCCGGTTTAGCTCATTACGTCATTTTCGCTCATATAGCGGGTGGGTTACTTATTTTAATTGGACTCGTTACCAGGGTGGCTATTGCATTTCAGTTACCTGTGATTTTAGGTGCAATAATTTTTGTAAATGCTGAAAAAGGTTTCTTTTCAGTAAATTCTGAATTGGAAGTATCGATAGCAATAATGCTGCTATTAATTGTATTTCTTATATATGGTTCTGGTAAGTATTCAATTGATCATTATATGAAGACCCATACCTATTATTGATTATCGATTAGGTATTAACTTAACGATCACCCCAGTTCCTTCTGCTGAAACATAAAGGTATCCATCCGGACCTTGCCGGATAGTCCTTATTCTGCCCAATCCTTCTAATATTTTTTCTTGTGAAATAATTTTATTTCCCTCTACGTCGCACAGAGCTACATATTGAAACTTTAATGAACCAGCAAGCAGATCTCCTTTCCACTCTGGATATTTATCAGAAGTCACAAAAGTCATCCCACATGGGGCAATAGAAGGTCTCCAAAAAATCACAGGCTGTTCCATATCAGCCCTGACAGTATCTTTTGTGATGATTGTACCATCATACTTAATACCATAGGTGATTTCCGGCCATCCATAATTATTGCCTTTTCGAATTATATTAACCTCATCACCACCTCTTGGACCGTGCTCCGTTTCCCATAATTCTTTTGTCCAAGGGTTAAAAGCCAGACCCTGCGGATTACGATGTCCAAAACTATAAATGGCTGAGATAGCGCCACTTTTATTTACAAATGGATTGTCTGGTGGGATTGTACCATCATCTTTCAAACGAAATATTTTTCCATTATACGTATTCAGCAATTGCGCTTTAGATCGTTCACCTCTTTCACCCACTGATAAGTATAAATACCCTTTGTCATCAAATTCTATTCTACCTCCAAAATGTTGTCCTTTAGATGTATTTGGTTCAGCTTTGAAAATCACTTGCTTATTAACCAATGCATGATCCTTAATTTTAGCCCGCATTAAGGTAGTATTTCCACCCTTTCCAGCTCCTGAAGAATAACTAATATAGATCCAACCATTATTATCATAATCGGGGTGCAATTCTAAATCAAGAAGTCCTCCCTGTCCTTTTACATATATTTCAGGCAAACCTTTAACTGGTTCTTCTATCACGACACCATTCCTCACAATTCTCAATTCACCCATTTTCTCTGACACCAACAAATCGCCATTTTTAAGAAATACAAAGCTCCAGGGCGATATAAACCCCTTGGCTACTACTTCTGTTGATACACTTAACTTATTCGTTTGGTGAACCTCATTCATATCAAAATGAGGTTTTTTATACAATGAATAAGATGAAAGCACAAAGGCTATCAGGCCTGAAATCAAGATTGATATTTTGGTGGATTTATTCATATCGAAAAGGTCTCGCATCTTATAAATGATATTTTGGCAAAATTGTTTACGTATAGAATCGCATATTATTTAGAAATCTTCACTTAACCCGAAAAATTCACAGAATTTTTCACCCATTAAGCCCACTATATGCAAAATCATGATTATAGGAAGGTTATGTTTAAAAGGAAATTTTGGCAGCCAGTTAGTCATTTCCCAAATTTGGGGAACGAAAATTTTTCATTTGTCAGGGTTAACCAATAGCTATAAATGGCCGATTTGTGGAATAAAGTTCTTGAAGATATTAATCAATTTTTTGATTGGTCTTCACTCCAAATTTTTTAATGTAATCAGAGGGTAACTCACCAAATTCTTCATAAAAATATTTGCTGAAATACCGTGGGGTGTTAAAGCCTACTTCATAGGCAACTTCAGAAACCGTTTTTTGGCTTTTTTCTAACAACTGGGCGCCCCGCTTTAGCCTAATAATGCGTATAAATTCGACAGGGGATTTTCCGGTGATTGCCATTAATTTTTTGTATAAATAAACCCTGCTCATGCCTAATTCATGACTTAAATCTTCCACAGAAAACTTCGGTTCAGATATATTTTCTTCAACGGTTGATATTGCCTTCTTTATCAATTTTTCATCTATCGATGAAATCTCAATTTCTGAAGGTGTTATTTCCATTTTCTTCTGAAATTCTTTTTGAGACTGATGGCGTTTTTCTACTAGGTTTTGAATTCGAAGTAATAACAAGTCCATATTAAATGGTTTGGTAATGTAATCATCCGCTCCAATTTCCAAACCTTTGATTTTATCTTCATCAGCGGTTCTTGCTGTTAAAAGTATAATAGAAATATGCGAAGTGCGTAAATCGTTTTTCAATTTTTTACACATTTCCAATCCATCCATCTTCGGCATCATCACATCACTAATGATGAGATCCGGATGCTGTGAACATGCTAGTTCATATCCTTCATTACCATCAGCGGCTTCTATAATTTTATACTTTTCTTCTAATGTTTCCTTCATAAAGGATCTGAAGTCAACATTATCTTCTACCAATAATACAGTTTGTAATTCGCTATTTTCTACCTCAGGAGTTAGGATGGCTTCAGGGAGAACCTCCGGAATAACACCTTCATATTTAGGCATCTTCTCAACATCTATAACATGATTTACTGGCAATACCACCGTAAATTCGGCTCCATGCCCTGGCTCACTTTTTACACTTATTTCACCACCATGAAGAAGAACCATCTCTCGAACTAGATTTAAACCTATTCCACTTCCTGAAAGCCCCAAAGACAAATTATTCTTTGATTGGTAGAATCGCTCGAAAATCTTGTCAATTTCTTCTTTTAAAATTCCTACCCCCGTATCTTTAACAACAATTATTACCTGCTCCTCACCACTTTCATTTTTTATCAAATCCAAATTCAAGTTTACTTTCCCTCCTTTTGGTGTAAATTTTAGGGCATTTGAAAGAAGATTCATCATCACCTTTTGAATCTTTTCATGATCGAATTGAAAATTGTATGAAGTGAGCTTAGTTTCAAACTTTACCTTAATCCCCTTTTTATGAAAACTTTCTACAAATACTTCATTGATATCCTTTACAAAAGTTACAATATCACCATAAGATGGGTTGAATTTTAACCCATGAAGGTCAAGCTTTCTGAAATCTAATAATTGGTTTACCAGGTTTAACAATTGATGCGCATTGCGTTCTATAATGTTAAGGAGTTTGACATCAGACTCCGGTCTTGGCTTTCTCAACAACCTTTCTAGTGGAGTTAAGATCAAGGTGAGAGGGGTTCTGAACTCATGACTGACATTCGTGAGAAAACGCAATTTAATTTCATCCATTTCCAAATGCCTCCTTGATTGAAGTCGCTCCTGCTCCATCTGGAATTTAATACGCTCCTTATTGAGCATGGTATATCGGTAATACAGTAATATTGTAATAACCATTACCAGGTAAAATATATATGCAAGTGGCGTTTTATAAAAAGGAGGTAAAATTTCAATATACAATTGAGAGAAATCTTCATTCCAAAACCCGTCATTATTGGAGGCCTTTACCTTAAAAATATATTCTCCCGCATTGAGGTTTGTATATGTGACCTTCTTTACGTTTTCATCCGCTTCTATCCAATTTTGATCAAAACCTTCAAGCATATACTGATATTCTATTTTGTCAGAAATGAAATAGCTTAGGGCAGCAAATTCTATGGAAAACACATTCATAGAATGTGTAAGGGTAATAGAATCCGTGGATATGATTGATTTATTGAGGATGGCTCTGTTTTCAATTTTTTCTCCTACACGAATGCTTCTATTAAATATTTGAAAATCTGTAAATTCAACATCAGGTAAATTTGTATTATACTTTATGTTACCCGGTTGAAACATATTAAACCCATTTGGGCCGCCAAATATCAACTCTCCTTTTTCTGTTTTATAACTTGCAAACACATTAAATTCCTTCCCTTGCAAGCCATCCTCAACAGTAAAGTTTTTTACCTCAAATTCATATCCTTTTTTATCCCGAGAAGGGAATACCTGAATTTGGCTCAAACCAGTCGATTTACTAACCCAAATACTTCTGTCATCATCTTCTAGTATGCAGTTAATAATATCTTGAGGTAAATCATCTTTTCGGTTAAACACTTTTATGATATCATTAAACAAATCAACCATTGTCAAGCCTTCCCGTGTTGCTATCCATAACAAACCTCTACTGTCTTCAAAAACAGCATTAACATTATTATTGCTTATAGGAATGGGCTTATTAATATCTCCAAATGGTCTATATTTATATTGTTGCTTTTCTATGTCATAAAACATGACTCCGGAGGCAGTGCCAATCATCATATTTCCATTTCTCATTTTACTAATGAAAGTAATATATACGGTAGGTAAATTGATGTCTCCATAGTTTTGTGGAGGGGTGAAAGTTTGGCTTTCTTTATCAAATAAGACAATTCCACCACCTAATGTACCAATCCATATGCTACCGTTTTTATCCTGAGTTATGGCCCATATATTATTACTAGTAAGTCCTGAAGTATTACTTTTAGAGTAGGCGTATCTTTCAAAAGCTTTACCATCGAAAGAGACTAATCCTCCTGTGTAGGTACCTATCCATAAGAGTCCCTGGTTATCAATAAACAGGCTTACGACCACATCATTACTCAAACTATTTGAATTTTGGGGGTCATATTTATAATTTGTATAGGTACCGTTTTCACGGTCAAAGTATAATAATCCTCCTCCATTAGTTCCAATCCATAGATTCCCTTTTTGATCCTCGACGAAACAATTAACATCATTAAAAGGGAGACTCTCCTCTTTAGAAACAATATGGTGGTAGTGCGGAAATTTATGAATACTTTCATGGTAGTAGCATATACCATTTTTATAGGTGCCTACCCACACTATACCTTCGTCATCTACCATTAGGTCAGTAATGGAATTTTGGGAGATACTTTTATTATTTTCTGGTTGATAATATAGCGTTTGATTAGCATGTGTGTATTTATTGTAAATGTCAATACCACCATGATCAGTACCAATCCATATAATTCCGTCCGTATCCTGAACTATTTTACTTATTAGGTTGCTTGACAACCTAATCTCATTTGAATCTGTGGTGTAATGATACCAACTGCTTTTATTAGTTTGGTAGTAATGAATTCCATCGCTATTACCATAGATCCATAAATCTCCTTCCTTATCAACTAAAATTCTGGATGTTAAACTGTCGGACCCCAATTGATTTAACAAATGCTTATCTCTGTAAATAAGCTTATAACTGGTTCCATTGTAGCATTCAATAACACCATTACTATACAAATAGTAATAATTTTTGCCATCATGGATAAAATCAGCCAAACCAAGCGACAAATCTGTTCCGTTTTCAAAAGGATCAATTAATCTCTTTTGCTCATAATCATACTTTAGGAAATGTTTATTTTGGGCTGTTTTAATCCAAAGATTTTTAAACAAATCTATATACACACTTGTAACAGATTCATTTATTCCCATTTCTGGTAAAACCTTAGAAAGATCTCTAAAATTTTCCTTATCAAAATAATAAATGGTATAAAACCATCTGGTTTTTATCCAAATATTTCCATCCTTATCCTCCTGAATATTTTCTATATAATTATCAAGAATAGAGGTGGAATCTTCATCATTGTGGGAAAAATTTTTGAATCCTGTTCCATCATATCTACTGAGACCAGAAGTGGTACCAAACCAAATAAATCCCCTTGAATCTTTAAAAATACAGTTGGTTTGATTATTAACTAATCCATCCGATGTGGAAATTCTAAGAAATGAATATTGAGGATTTTCTGCTTGTGAGGTATAAACAACAAGGAATTGAATGACTATTAAAATCACTGCACTTCCCAATTTTATATATTTATTCCTTCCTCTCATCTACAACTATCCTTATAAAATATATCAAACCGATTAATCACAACTAATTTAAAAAAATTATAGTTGTACTTTTAGCTCATTGAAAAGTGAATTAATATGTCATAAGATTTCAAATAAAGGTGCTAAAGTTTTAGCATTCAACTACATTGAAAGGTAAAGATGAACAGTTAAAGATCATCTTTACCTTTCATTTCATTCAACAAATTAATTCTTTATTACCATTCCAGTTGAACTTTATTACCATCATATTTCACTGATTTTGAGCTTTCCTTAACTTCAAAAATTGAAGCCTCATTTTCTGTAGAAACAACTACTAACTTAAAAGTTCTTTCTTCCAGCATACCGTTAAACTCTCCTTCTCTATCCCCTATTGTTAGGGTCTTACTTTCTTCATTCCAATCAATCGGTATAATGGTATATTGCCCTTTTTCATAATTGTAATTCACTCCTTCATCTTCATACAAATCAAAGTGTGCATCAGCACCAGCATATACATAAAGCGTAATTGGATCTGCTGGTTTTTCAGTTGTATATTCTATTTCCGGTCCTAATGGCAATATTGACCCTGCTTTGATATAAATAGGCATTGATTCATATGGCGCCTCAGCTATTATTTCCTGTCCCCCTTCATAATATTTACTTCCATCAGCAGTATACCATCCATCTGATTTTGGTAAATATACTTTTCGTTCCCTTGCTTTATAGGCATAAACCGGAGAAATCAGCATTGATGGCCCAAACATAAATTGATCCCCTACATTATAGACTTTTTCATCTTCAGTAAAATCCATTGCCAATCCTCGCATGATGGTATAGTCCTTTATATATGTCCAGCCAGTTAAGCTATATATGTACGGCATTAATCTATACCTAAGTTGATTATACTTTAACATGGATTGATACGCAGGATGATCTTCCGGAGCCATATTGAAAATCTCCCTGTATGGATATTGTCCATGTACTCTAAATAAAGGCGCGAAGGTTCCAAACTGATACCAACGTGTATTTAATTCTCGCCATTCATCTAAATCCTCACTTCCTTCTTCTGCTTTTTCATATCGCTTTTCTACACAGAAACCACCAATATCCATTGTCCAATATGGTAAACCTGATAAAGCAAAATTAATTCCCGCAGAAATTTGTGCTTTCATATCTTCCCACCTGGTTCCGATATCTCCACTCCAGGTAACTGCACCATAACGCTGAATACCTGAAAATCCGGAGCGGGTAAGTATAAATACCCGATCATCATTATTGACTGACCGCTGCCCTTCATAAATACCTTTGGCATTCATAAGAGCATAGGCGTTAAAATATTTTGTTGATGGCCCCATTGCAGTAGGATTCATCAATTCTTTACGATATTCAATACTGGCATTTGAAAGAATATCAGGCTCTGTGGCATCCAGCCACCAGGCATCTATCCCTTTGGTATATAGCTTTTCCCTTATCTGTTCCCAAAATAATTGACGGGCATCAGCATCATAAGCATCATAAAAAGAACCTATATAACCAGGATAAATCCAATCCCTTACGCTATCTTCCACAGCTCTTTTGTACATCCACCCTTTATCATTAAACTGTTTATAGTGCTCTGTAGTATGGTAGAACTTTGGCCAAACAGAAATCATCAACCTCGCATTTTGCTCATGTACTTTATCAACCATTCCCTTTGCATCAGGAAATCTTTCCAAATCGAAATCATGTGATCCCCAGTCTTCCTTAGGCCAATACGACCAATCCTGTACGATATTATCTATTGGAATGTGACGCTTCCTAAATTCTGAAAGAACATCTAACAGTTCATCTTGCGTCTTATATCGCTCTCTACTTTGCCAAAAACCCATTGACCATTTGGGCATTACTTGTGCTTTTCCTGTTAATGTTCGGTATTTGCTAATTACATCATCCATGCTACTGCCATACATAAAGTAATAGCGAATATCCGTACCCATTTCAGATGAAAAGGTGATGTCCTGCTGATCTTCTTCAGATCTGGGTGACAATGCTTTTAAACCTATATATGACACACCTCCATCAGGAAACCATTCCAGTTTAATATGCTTTCTTTCACCTTCTTGAATGTCTACGGTGAATTTAGCAACGGATGGATTCCAGGAAGTTCTCCACTTATCAAATTGAAGTTCGCCATCTACCCAAAGTTTTGTGTATCCTGCGTAGTAGCATAAAAATCGATGTATACCAGCTTCCTTACTTTCAATATATCCTTCCCAGGTGATTTTCGCATTATTAAAATCTACCTCTTCCGGAAATTTTTCTACTGTTTCTAAATTTTCATAGTCAATGGTTTCTTCAACACGCTGAACATACACCTCATTTTCATCATTCTTATTGACATATGTTGCTGTGAAACCACCGGGATTTCCTTCTGCATCAAATAATGCGAATTCATTGATATTTTTATATGGACGTGGGTCTCCAAACCGGGTAAGGGAATAATTATCCCACAAAAGTCCATAGTTCTTGGTTGATACGATAAATGGGACGGATACCTTGGTGTTATATTGAAATAGTTCTTCATTTTTCCCTTTATAATTCATTTCATCGGCCTGGTGCTGTCCTAAACCATAAAGTGCTTCATCTTCCGGAGCATCGAATTGTTGAACCAGCGAATAACCCTTTGTATCATCAACCGTGATAGGTGAAAATGTTCTTCCATGTACTTTATCTTCAGCTATTATTGGTTTATTGTTAATATCAAAATATGAAACAGTACCATCTCCTTTTGAGATTTTTACAATTAATTTACCAGTGTTTAAAATAACTTCTGAATCACTCTCTTCTGTAGTAAAATCAACTGTTTTATCTTGATCGATAGCAATAAGGCTATTTTCATTATCAAAAACTTTTGTAGCAGATGCTTGTACTTTAATTATATCCTCTGTAATAACTGTTACTTTAACAGCACTATTTTGCCCATTTTGAGTAGTTTCCACGGTTACCGAACTCCCATCTATAACTGAAGTATTTTCAGGTTTACAGGAAACAATTACAAGCAAAGCAAATAAACAAATAATAGTTTTTTTCATTTTGGTATTATTCTAATTTCTTATCGCAATTAAGCCATTTATTAAAGTTATCCCAATTCATATCTCTCTAAAGAAGTAATTTTGAAAGTTTCATTTCTTCTATATTGGAAAAATGTGGAATTGGGTAAAAAAATGCTTTTGACTAATAATAATTTTATCCTTTTGGATTAAAAATCTCGAATTATAAAAATTTGATTTAATTATCCTCAAAGTTACTTTAAACCTCTTCCAGGATGTAGTGGAATTGTTAATGAATGGAGCGAAAATGATAACAAGAAGTGTCTATATGTTATCAAAGAGCGTATATGACGTTAACAGATTAAAATTCAAGAATGTGAATTCGAACTAATTATTACAATTATTTCAATAAAAGAATCTTT
>JBNLGO010000015.1:0-35112 GCA_050306095.1 Cyclobacteriaceae bacterium | reverse complement strand
GTAATTCCATGCAATAGCCTGATACTTATCTACTTCTGGATATTGAATGCGGATAAATTCGTTTATGGTTTCCTCCTTTGCGATCGATTTGCCATTGATGCGTCCTTGATTGATGAGCATTTGTAAAAAACACCCATAATCTGAGGCAGTTGTCCTAATCTGACCATCAGGGTAATCAGGATAACCAAAATGAGGTAAAATTTTAGGCTCTGAAAAATCAGACTTTTTATGTGGCATATCATGTGGTTGTGCGATATTCTCGTGGGGAATATCATTTAGAAACCAATAGGTGTTTTGCATACCCAAGGGATCGAATATTTCTTGCTGAATATATTCTTTGAAAGGTAATCCGGAAATGTTTTCGATAAGGTGGCCTAATAGTGCGTAACCTACATTACAATACTCAAGTTGTGTGGTGGGATGTTGTATCCAGAAATTTTCTTTTGCATCATAATATTTCCCACCAGGCACCAAATATTCTCTTACGAAATCCCCTAATAAAATAGGAGAGTCTCCCCCTTCTTCTAAGGTGTACAGCGGCATTATCGTTGACCAGTTATCTTTAATGGATGAAGTGTGCGTCAGTAACATTCTAAAGGTAATTACATCCTTCGGAAAATTTGGATTTATCACTTCAAAGGGTAGATAGTTATTGATTGGGTCATCCAGTTTGATTTTACCTTTTTCAGCCAATTGGAGAATTCCAAAAGCGGTAATTGGTTTCGAACTTGAAGCAATCATAAACAGGGTTGAATCATTTACAAATTTTTGAGTTCCTAATTTTTTAATACCATAATTCCCTTGCCAAATGGAGTTCTTGGATACAAATGCCACTTGCAAACCAATTAGATCCGCCTTATTCATTTTTCTTGTAAAATACTTGTCTAGTTGTTCTTGATTTGATTGTGCAGGTAGAAGTGTTGGTAGAAGAAAACCCATCAATATCCATAGAATGACTTGCCTATAATTCACATTGATTTCTTTTTGTTTTTATAATGACAAGGTAGAGCTAAAATAGTTGCTTTCCAGAAAGATTATTTAACTGCGCGAGTTGGTAATTGTACTTATAAAGTCAAATAATAGCTTTTTTAAAACAAGGGGAACAAACTTTTTACTATTATTGGCATTTCAATTACCTGGTTAAAAAATATTATCATGAGAGACGCAATGTTAATTGTCCATTTTATTGGAATAGCTATGAGTGCTGGTACAAGTCTTGGCTTTTTGTTTTTAGCAAAAGCAAGCAAAGGGTTATCACCTGATGAAGCACTAAAATTTAGATTAAACTCCTTTTCCCTGTCAAAAATGGGAAACATAGGTTTGATTTTACTTTTTATCTCTGGTGGGTATTTAATGACTCCCTACTGGAAATCCCTGGGAAGCATGCCTTTGCTGATGATTAAATTAGTACTGTTTTTAGCGATAGGAGCTTTCATAGGAATTATGAGCTCCAAAGTAAAAAAAGCTAAAAAGGGAGATGCTGAAACTCATCTGAAAAGCGTCTCAACTCTTGGTAATCTAGCGGCTATTACTGTGCTTGTTATCATCACGCTTGCCGTACTTTCTTTTCACTAGAATTCAATCATGTGGGTGGTATCATTGGGTACTACCTTTATGTCTTATTAGTACATTGTTTTCTGCGATGAAATAATGCTATCACCATTTTTTGCTTAATATTTTTATGAACGACCAGAATATTCAGGATATACCATCTATCCATGAGCAAATTCTGAAAAAATGTGAGGAAATTGGTTTTACCATGCCTTCAGATTTATACATTGGAACATTGCTTAAGACGTTAATATCTTCGAAACCAAATGGCCGCTTCTTGGAATTAGGTACGGGAATAGGGCTTTCATTGAGCTGGATGGTGGATGGATTGAAGGGGGAATCAACTTTAATTTCAATCGATAATGATCCTGATTTGATCGCCATCGCGGAGGATTTTTTTAGTCATCATCCTCAAGTGGAAATTTTCTGTGAGGATGGAGGTAAGTGGATAGAGAATAATAAGGATGAGAAATTCGATTTGATTTTTGCAGATGCCTGGCCAGGGAAATATACCCATTTGGAAGAAGCCCTGACAATGATCAATCCAGGTGGTTTTTATGTAATTGATGACATGAATCCACAACCCAATTGGCCAGATGGTCACCAGGAAAAAGCGGAAAAGTTAGTGGCATACCTTGAATCCAGAAATGATTTTGTGCTAACAAAAATGAACTGGTCAACGGGGATAATCATTGCAACTAAAGTATAAGTTAAAACACCTATTCATTTGGGTAGATTACTTCCTCCGGATTGCTTCCATTGACTAATCCTAGTTGCATACTATGAAGAGTTTCCAGATCCTTTACAAAATCATTATTAGACAAATCAAAAACGAGCGTATCCGTAGGGTAAGCTTCACAAAGGTCTTCGTTGCCTTCATGCAATAAATAAATATCAAAAGTAGGAGGGTAGATCATTGTAATTACCTCTGGCCATACTAATTGAAATTCATGCTTTTTGCATCCACCGCTGTAGAATACAATCGCTTTTAATTCCCACTCATCGATCCATGCATCTTTTAATTTAAATGGATCAGTTACGGTAGATGGATGATGATAAATCGCCTCTGTTATGTCATTATATTTTTCCTGATCTTGTATGATTATCTGGTCTGAAGGCTGAGTATTTGTTGGATTTTCAGTTTCATCATTACAACCAAATAAGCAAGCAATCATGATTAGTACAAGTATCTTTTGCATAGTAACAGTTTTCATTTATTTAATTGACACTCATAAATGTTGGTAGGTTGTAATGCATAACATCACCATGGTATAATTGTGTTTGTGATACCAATAGGTTAAAAACGTTGTGATCAATCATAATAAATATCAAATTATTTTAAATATATTCAATAAAATAGTATAATTGTTGAGTTGTGTGTAATTGAGGTATTTAGATTGAAATAATGGAGCAGCTTCCTTTTCCTTTGAATAAGTTGAAAGTTCCCTTTGAAGAAGTGATTCTTGATAAAGGTGAGATTTTAAAAAAACAGTTCAGTAAGGTAGATCAATTTTATTTTCTTTTGGAAGGGGTCGTTCATTTCTATCAATCTATCCCAATGCATGAACAAGAATTATTAGCTGGTAGAAGTGATTCAAAATATGGCCCTATAGGTTTGGATGCTTTTATTCAGCCGTTCCGTAATGAGACAACTGCCAAGGTTGCTTCTGATAATGCGAGATTATTAAAAATTCCAACTTCAGAGTTGTTGGGCGCTTTATCTGATGATCAGGAGTTGGCTATTGCTTTCTTCCAGTTTCTCAATGAACAATCCCATCGGTTTATAGAAGACACGAGCGAATTGTTTGTTAATACCTCAGTGGCATTAAAAGTATTAGAAAAAAATGATCCATCCGATGGACATTTATGTGAGGATCATTCTGATGAAAAAGAGATGCTACACCTGGTAATGCAATCTCCCTTCTTCGAAGAATTTGATGAGAAAGATTTAGTTGAATTAGTTGATAAGGTTCAGCGAAAGAAATATCACCTGAATGAATTGATCATAAGCCAGGGAGAAAAAAAGGATGGTATTTACATGCTGGAATCAGGAGAAGTTCAGTATTCCAGGTCAAATTTCAGTCTTGAAACAAATCAACATCTTAATGTTGCTTTCCGTGCATTATCTACACCAGGATATATATTAAGTACTTCCACTTTGCTAGGAATTGAAAGCGTGATGACAAGCTTTGTGTCTGGTGAAGCTGTAGTTCTTCATATTCCTGATGTAGCTATTAAAGAACTTTGTAAAAGCAATCCGCATTTTGCTTTAAAGTATCAACAAAGAATTCTATGGTTGATCAATAACCAGCTTAGAGCTGTTCGTACACGTCTTATCGCTACTCAATTTGATCAGGAAATTTTAGTAGTCAATATGTTGATAGGTAGTAATAGTGCCAAAATTTCAGTTCAGTCACCACTCCACACTGTTCCGGTTTTACTAAATGATAAATTGACTATACCCAGGGCTATTGATATCCTACATCAAGTAGAATTAACTGGTAACGGTTCTGAAAAAAACCTAGCATCTTTATGCCTGGATAATTTACACAAAACACAAAAGGAATCAGATTTTTACGTAGCCCTTCAGGATATTTATTCAAGTGTAGCGGAAAGTGATGAGCGTATTGAAGATATACGAATTTCATGCCTGGAAGCTAGTAAACGAGCCTTTTCAATTCCTTCAATTCATATAGTAGGCTTGGAAAATCTACCAGAGGATGGGGGTTGTGTATTTATTTACAACCACCTTCTTAATGATCCATATTATACGCTGCCCAATCAATTTCAGATCACATTAGATTCGCATTTTATAAGTGCTCTTCTACATGAACACTATGGTGAAATGGCCCAACGGGTAGTAAGAATTGGTAAATCCGATGAATATGGACATGAAAATTACTATAGCAAGTTGGATTTTATTGAAGTGAAAACGAAGGATTCTGACTTTGTAACAGAGACAGAAGAACAGCGGATATTAAGGCGTCAGAGTTTTCAAGAAGAAATAGAAAGTGCGCTTGAAAATGGAGTAAACATTATTATAAGTCCTGAAGGAGCTTCTTTTACTAGTCAGCAATCACCTGGAACATTTAAATCGGGTTTCTTTAAAGTAGTTCAAAAATTAAAGGAAGAACCACTGATCGTACCCATTGTGATGGCTAATTTCGATAAGCGGATTTCAGAATATAAATATGCCTGTAAAGTGAAAAAGCCATTTAAGCTAAGTGAAATGATGAATGCTTATGGTAAAACAGATGTTAAAAAATTCCTTCGTCAATACGAAAATGAATACCGGCAGGAAATCAAAGATCTTATCGATGAAACAGCTAGTGAGAATAGTGCTCAGACCCTTTTTGAAGATGAAGTGAAGGATTTAAAGCAGAAGTTAAATAATCTTCCTAGGCAAGGTGCTATGGCGTTTTACGGAAGTAGTACCATTAGACTATGGACTACATTGGAAAAAGATCTGAAAGAATACCAAGCCATCAACTTAGGGTTTGGTGGCTCATCGTATCAATTGTGTTTGCACTACTTTGACTTCTTATTTCAATCTTTCATTCCAAATTCATTTGTGTTATATGGGGGGGATAACGATTTAAGCAGGGGACAAAAGCCAGAGGAGATTGTAGATACCTTGAGAAAGCTCGTGGCAAAAATATTGCGACTCAACCCGCAAGCTGAGATCACTGTGATTTCGATCAAGCCAAGCCCTATTCGAGAATATTTACAAACTAAAATTGTAAGAACTAATCAGTTATTAAAAGAGCTGGTGGATTCACGTGATCAGATGAATTGGCTGGAAGTATATGAACATATGCTGGGAGATGATGGACGGCCTCGAAGGGAATTGTTTGTTGATGATATGCTGCATCTAAATGAAGATGGATATAAAGTTTGGCGAGATCAGGTTAGCAGGCAATTAGAAGGTATCAATAGGGAAATAGCTTAAAAATTTAATTATAAAAAAATAAACCTGGCAGGTTGTCAAAACCTGCCAGGTTTAAAGATCAATAAAAATTCCTTATTGAAAGTCGGAAATATCAATTTCAAATTTTAAAGGAGCAAATGAAGGAATGGATGGCTTTCCATTGGATATTACACCATTTTCTCCATAGGCAAGATGTGAAGGAATGTACAATATAATGCTGGCCCCTTTTTTAAGTCCTACCATACCTTCTTTCCATCCTTCAATCAGGTTAGCCAATGGAAACGTCACATTTTCACCCTCATCAAATACTTTCCCATCTAACAATGATCCTTTATATGAAATGGTGATTTCTGAGGTTGATTCGATGGTTTCAGTTCCATCACCTTCGGCCAAAACAACTTTAAACAAACCTGTTTCGGAAGGTGTTATATCATATCCCTCTTTGGTTGACACAGAGTCAAGCAGATCTAGTTCATATGCCTTTTGCTCTTCTACCGTCCGTACATCTACTACTTTGATGGAGGCAACTGTAGTTTGATTTGCAGCAATAACAACATCATTTATTTCACCACTTGCTGTTCCGAAAAGATGATAGGAAGCAATGTAAAAATCAGAGGATTCAAATTCTTTCATAGAGAGCACTGAAGAATTAAAGGTGTTTAAATTCCCTGTCATATCTGGTGAATAAAATCCATTTCCTGGTTTATAGATATATGAGGAATCCGAAAGAAAGACCTCTTCAGTATCAAATTTTTTTATTTCATATTGAACCTCTACAATATCTGTTGCTTTTACTAGTTCACCAGTCCCTTCTTCGTTAATGACCTGGTAAACCCCATCAGCCAAGGAATTTGCATTAAGGCCATTTTCTGAAAAATAACTCTCAAACTCTTTAATTTGTTTATCCAGGGTTTCTAATTCAATATTTGTGGTTTCGCCATTATCAAAACATGATGTTAAAATAATACTCACAACACTAAAAAAAGCAGGAATGATCATTCCTTTCAATCTCACATTTTTCATTTCTTATTATTTAATATTTTTTTTAAGACTAATTAATTTGATTTATCTACCTTGACTTATGACACTTCAACTGGTCGAATGGTTGAATTATTATTTAAAAAGATAAACTTACCCCCAGTTTTACTTGAAGCCCTCTAACAGGGTATCGATAGAGTGTTTCATAATTTCTTCCGATTATATTATTCAACATGATGAATGCGGAAGCCTGTTCTGAAAAACGATAATTGATTTCTGCATTCCAATCTAATGCAGCGTCAAGCTCTAAAGTCTCAAGGGTAACCGGATCAAGGGATTTTATGCCCGACAAAAGTCGCAAGTCTGAGCTAACGATTATTTTATCAAATATATTATACCATCCCGAAAGGGTGAAATCCGTCTTAGGGCGATGCCAGGCTTCCAATACACTTCCTGTACTATATCCGTAATATTTAATTTCAATTTCTCCACCATATTTCTGATCCACACTATAGTTTATTCCGGCGCTCAGTTTGAGAATATTTGTTGTGTTTTCGTCATAAACGATTTCAAATTTGTTTCTTTCCGTTGTATCATTCACGAAGTTATATAGGTTTCTATATCCTGCAAAAGTTGCGGAAGCCTTATATCCCAAATTACTGATCAATGTACCTTTAATTCCACCACCTAATTCGAGTGTTTTAATTGTGTTGTTAAATGGTATATTGGAAAGTAAATAAGGATTTTGCTCAGTGATATTTGTGAAATTCACCTTTTCCACATTTCCGTCTAATAACCCAAATAGAATTAAACTTTCAGAGATTTGAAAATCAGCAGTTACAGCTGGAAAAATCCCTATTTGATTTACATTACTTAATGTGTCATTATTTGAAATGACCCTAAATCCAGCTTTTATTGATAGTTGATCAAGTTGATAAGTGAAATAAGGCATGATATTAATGAGACTTCTTGAAAAGGATTCGTCAACCGTGTAATTCCTAAAGTCAAAGTCCATATCCAAACCAGCGCCTAATTCATCATTAAGCGGATGGAATCCTTTTGCAAATAGGTTAACCCCACTTTCTGAAGATGTAAAATTATCTTTTTTGTATGTAAAATTAAGGCCTCCAAGTAAACTTAAATCCGAGTCAAGGTTGGCATTAGAAAATTTTAATCCCGCTCGAAAAGTGTTAAACGTTTGTTTGATTGTATCTCTTTCTACTTCTGTACCTTCGTCGTAGCCATAAAAGCGGTAATTTTCGATACTGTAACCAAGCTCACCGCTGGCAGTGGCTACATCTCCCATATATTTTCCTTGTACTTTGATTTCTGAAATACCATTCCCGGAATTCTTTCCATCCACAGGGCCTTTAGCTGCTGAATGGTGAAAAATGCTGGCACCATAACTTGCATTTTTATTAGGAGTATTATGTAGGTAAATAGCCAGATAAGGACTTAAATAGTTTCCAAAGCCCAGTTTAGCATAGTTTTCATATAGTTGAGACTGACGTTCGGTTTTGATTTTTAACACCCTTAAGGTAGGGTTGAGATCAGGAATGCCTGCATTTTCTACATACGAAATGTCATAATTAAGAGACTCTGTACTGCTGGGTGGGGTAGCAGGAGGGGGCACCTTTTCAAAGTTTCGGTCAGCTTCCGGTAAGGTGATGTCAAGACTTTTCTCTATTACTACTTTTCTCCCTTCAATTTCCCCCTGGTTGTCTCCATCCTGAGCCATTGCAACAGTAGTAATGAAAAAAGTAACAATTAATACGATATGTGCTAAAGTATATTTCATTGATTTCTTATTCCGGGTTAACAATTTCCAATGTGTCAGGCACTGAAGATGTGTCTTCCGTTTGTTCTTTAATAGATTCAAGTTTTTGTTTTGCCTCTTCTACCACTTCAGTGATGGTAGCATACTGAACGATTGATTCTAATGTGGCTTTCGCCTGAAAATATTCTTCCATGGCAATGTAATTGTCTGCCATTAGCAGATAAGCTTTGCTAACCCATAAATCATACATGGAGAATGTTTTTGTCAGGTTAAATAATGCCTCCAACGAAGTCTGATATTGTTTTTGCTCATAATAAATTTTTGCCAGCAAATATTGAGCTTCAGCACCGTATTCATCTTTTGCCGAGTTTAAGGCTGTAAGAAAATAGTCCGTAGCTGCTTCATAAAATTTTCGCTGATATGCCGATTTTCCCAGGTAAAGAAGTGCCATGTTTTCCGCATTGGTAGTAACTAATCCTTTTTCAAGGATTACATTGGCATAGTAATCTGACGAATCAAATTTTTGCAGATTGTAATAGGAATGCATCATACCTGACCACGCTTTGTATTGAGACTTTTTATTGCTGGAAACACTCTCCAGAATACGTAAATAATTAATCGCCCCTTTAAAGTCCTTCGCGTTAAGTTTCAAGTCAGAAAGTTTTTCAATTACCCTTGCATAGCGCGAATAGGTTTTCTGACCCACTAATTGATCAAATGTTTGGATAGCCTGCTCAGGTTGACCATTTCTTTGATAGCTGTCTCCCAGAAAATACAAGGCATCATTTTTATTACTGCTATAAGGATAGGAAGATAAATAGCTATTAAAAGATTGAATTGCCTGGCTATACTTCTGGTCATAGTAAAGTGTTTTAGCCGATTCAAATTCGATGTTTTCCAGGTTGTTTTTATCGGGGTTGGCCTTTTTATATTCAGAAAGAAATTTGCTGAATTGATCAGACTGACCTAAAGCCGAAAGCTCCTGCTGCAGACCTAACAAGGCATTTTCAGAAGTCGAATGGTTGGGATATTTATTGAGTATTTGTTTATAATCATTAGCTGCCTGGGAATGTTCTCCCAAGTTTGCATGAGCTAACGCACGACTTTGCAATGCAAATGGGACAAAAGGACTATTTTGGTAGGCATTGATCAAATGATTGAAACCATTTACTGCCACCGCGTATTCACCATTTTCAAAATTAAACTGAGCTCTGTGGAAAATCGCATCATCCACATATACCGAGCGTGGATAATTATTTATTACCTGATCAAACTGATTATTGGCTGCGGTTACATTTCCATTGATGCCCAAAATCTCTCCCTGTTGATAATGCGCATAATCGCTGTTTTGAGCCCTGTTACTTACCAGTACGCTATAGGTAGCCAGGGCCATATCATAATCCTTAGTGGTATAATAGCAATCTGCAAGTCGAGTTACGGCATCTGGATAGTTCAGCGTGTTTTTTCCATTTTCCACATAATATTTGAAATGTGTCAATGCCCTTTGATAATCTTTTTCATTGTAATAAATGTAGCCTATACTATACCTGGATTTTAAATATTCCTCAGTTTGACCGGAATTGTCTAACCGGAAAACACTGGCATAGCTATTTCTGGCGTCATTAAATTGATTGAGCAAATAATATGTTTCACCTTTCCAATAATTGGCTTTTATAAGAATGTCTCTTTCTTCCGGAAACTCCGTAGATTTTTCAAAGAGATCTATCGCCTGATGGTAATTACCTTCATTAAATAGCCGTGATCCTTCGTTAAAAGTAATCATTTGATAGGCCCTTTTCACCTTTGTACTCTTGACTGCAATTTTATCAAAATGCTTGATAGCATCATCATAATTATTGGTTCTGAAGTAGGCGTCAGTCAATAATTCGTTGAGCTCCTGGTTAGAAGTTTCATTTGGATATTTTTCCAGGTATTCATTAAATCGGGTTATCGATACCGAATAATTGCCCAGATCGTAATTGACTTTTGCCAATAAGTATAATGCTTTCTTCTGAATGTCTTTGTTGTATGCCTTATCAGATGCAGTTTTAAAGGCAGCAGGAGCAAGTGAAGTATTTTCTGTTTTGATATACAAATTTCCCAGGTAGAAGGAGGCGATTTGTCCTAATTCATTATTAAGCAGCGCAGCTTTTTTAAATCCCTCTATGGCGCCTTCATCATCTCCTGCTCGTTGGCGTGCATCAGCTATTCTAAACATCACCTCCGGATTTGGAGATTTGCGGGTAGCTTCCATGTACTTGTCAAAGTTCTTGGCGGAATTATCAAAATCCTCTTTTTTATAATAAGCTTCAGCCAGGTATAGGTAAAATTCAGAGGCATTCTTTACATTTTTTTTGTTGAGTTGTTTGGTGGAATAACGAATGACCTCATCGTATTTCTTTTGTTTGTATAGGGTCTTATTGATCAACTCCGGAACAATCGTGGCATAGTAGTCATTTTCTTCCGCACGAATAAAATCATAATAAGCCCGGTCATATTCACCTTTCTGAAAATTAATATACCCTGAATAGTAATTGGAGGCATATTTAAATGGATTGTCTTTCTTTTTTAATTCGTTGAATTGCTCATACGCTTCATCAAATTTCTTTTGGGTGAAATAAGCATACCCCATTTTAAACCGAGCCTCTGCTTCCTGGTCTTTTGGTAGGTCAGGCAGATATACTTTTTGATAGTACCTGATGGCGTCGTCATATTGCTTTCGATCATACTTTAAATTTCCCAATTCAAAATAAGCAGTTTGAGACTTGGGATGAGCGGGGTGTTCTATGATAAATTGTTCCACCAATAATTCCGCATCATTGTGCTCCAACTGAATACTACAATAGGCAATGTAATAAGCCGCATTATCCAGATATTCTTTGTCAGTACCTTTTTCCTGGTAGGTAATAAATGCCTCTTTTGCTGCTCCAAATTTGTTTTCATTGATCAAAGAGATTCCTGTTTTATAATAAAAATCAGGAGATGAAAAAAACAAAGTGCTTTGAGCTGAAACAGGAAGGCTTATAACAAGAGTAAAGAATAGTAAAAAGCTAAAAAGGATCCTCATCAAGGAGATAAATTTTTGGTTTTAACAAATATGTTTCAAAACGATAGCTAAGATATATAATTGCATTAAGTCAACCAGCTTATAAGTAAATTATCCATAAAAATATACGCCTGACAAAAATAATCAATGTAGAATTTTAAAGATAAGCTCATTTAAAACCTGTCCATCGTCCAGTGAGTTTGCATTGATTCCTTTTGTTTGCATATCCGCAACGTGTAAATAAGAAATTATTGCATCTAATTTATGAGGTGAATAAAGACTTATAGCCTGTTTATACTCTTTTGCTGCAAAAAATGGAATTCTTAGTGCACCGCTAATGCTTTTTTCCGATTTGTCAGGAAGAGAATGCACCAAAAGTAAACGGGAAAAAAAGCTGAAGAGTACAGCGATCACCATTATGGCTGGGTTTTCTTTTGGGTTAGAGGCGAAATAATTGACGATACCAAATGCCTTATTTCCATTTTTAAACGCCAATGCTTTGGTTAATTCAAATACATTAAACTCCTTGCTAATGCCAATATATTTGTGAATATGGTCACTTTTAATCTCTTTTTCTTCTCCCAGATTGAGGTAAATTTTCTTCAATTCATTACCTATTCTTTCCAGATTGTTGCCGATGAAATTGGCCAATAGATAAGCGGCTTCTTCATTGATAGAATACCCGACCGACTTTACATGACTCTTTACCCAATCAGGAATTTGATTGTCATACAGCTTTTTCGCATCAAGGAAAACGGTTTTTTTGGAGACGTCTTTTCCAATTTTCTTTCGTTGGTCGAGCTTTTTGTACTTGTGGCAAAATACTAAAATGGTAGAGGGGAGTGGATTGTCAAGGTATTCACCTAATAATTTTGCTCCCTGTTCTTTATTGAGATCTTTGATGTTTTGGGCTTCTTTCACGATAACCACCTGTCGATCAGACATCATCGGAAATCGACGGGCATTCCCTAATACCTCATTCATGGAAACATCCTTGCCATACATTACAATTTGATTAAAGCCTTTAGAGGCTTCATCAAGCGCATTTTTTTCTATGAAATCAGATACCTGGTCTATAAAGAAGGGTTCTTCACCTTGCAGAAAATAAATGGGTGCATACTTATTATTATTAAGATCAGAAAGAATTGCATTTACGTCTGTGGCCATTATTCTGCTACAAATTTTTCAAAAATAGTGTTTTCATTCTTTTGTGTAGAAACCTCCAAATGAAGGGAGGTAATTACTTTAATCGTGTAAATCAACGAGTCGAAAGAATTCTTTATAATAATTTCATTTACCTTATCATTTTTAATAACTGGGTCGTCAATAAACCAGGATCCAGCCAGGTAATATCCATTATCCATTTTACAGTCATCAGGTTTTTTATTACAAAATGTATCATTTACAGCCCAGATTTCCGGATATGCAATTTCAAAATCATTGATTGCACATTTGGGGCTTACAAATACTAAACCTGAAGTATCGGTTTTATCGTCATAAGTAAATTGATAAACAAGACTATCAGAACAATTGCCTTCAATGGGCTGTCCGTCCACCTGACTTAACAGCCTGATCCAGTTTTTAGTCTCACTTTTAGATAGCAAGTGAATTACTTCCGGTTTTATGAATCCATCAAAGTCTTCTATTTTGTCTTCGCAAGATGAAATCATTGCAGCACCCATTACGGTGAAAATAATAATTGATAAAAAATGAGTTCGTCTGAAATTCAAAATATTTACGTTAACAATTAATAATTTTATCTACGGAATTCTCACTGTTCCTTTTCCCTTAATCACCCATTTATAGGAAGTGATTTCTCGTAAAGCCATTGGTCCGCGAGCATGAAGTTTTTGGGTACTAATCCCAATCTCAGCTCCCAATCCAAACTGGGCGCCATCAGTAAAGGCAGTTGAAGCATTGGCATATACGGCCGCAGCATCCACACTTTTAAGGTATTTTTCGAGCACTACATCATCTTCTGCAATGATGGCTTCACTATGTCGTGAGCTATATTTTGCTATGTGATCCAGGGCAGCATCTAAATCTGCAACGGTTTTTATACTCAATTTATAGTCTAAAAATTCGGTGCCAAAATGTTCCTCATTGGCTTTTTGTAATAAATTATCAGGATAGTTGTCTTTGAGTTTTTCGTATGCTTTTTCATCCGCAAAAATAACTACATCCTTTTCGGCAAGCTTTTCTGTAAGCGCAACGGCATCACCCAATCGGCTTTCATGAATCAATAAGCAATCCAATGCATTACATACACTTACTCTCCTGGTTTTTGCATTGAAAACTATGTTAGCGCCTTTTGATACATCACCACTTTCGTCAAAATAGGTGTGAACTATTCCGGCTCCCGTTTCAATTACAGGAACTTTTGCATTCTCACGTACGAAATTAATGAGGTTTTGACTGCCACGAGGAATAATGATATCCACATAATCTACCGCATTGAGTAATTCGGCAGTAGCTGATCGGTCAGGAGGCAGGAGCGAAATTATATCCTGATTAACATCATAAGCAGCTAATACTTCTTTGATCAGGTCAACAATTATTTTATTAGAATATTCGGCATCACTACCACCTTTAAGGATACAGGCATTACCTGATTTCAGGCAAAGACTAAATACATCGAAGGTGACATTTGGTCTGGCTTCGTAAATAATTCCAATGACACCCATTGGCACAGTGATTTTTTCTAAATCAAGGTCATTGATGCTCTTTTTTTCTAAAGAAATACCTAAAGGAGATGGCAGTCCGGCTACATTTCGTAAGTCGCCAGCAATATCTTTTATGCGTTGTTCGGTTAATTTTAACCGGTCATATTTTGGGTCTGATTCCGGCATTCTATCAAGATCCTTTTTGTTTTCTGTAAGGATCTTTTCAATGTTTTCTTCTGCTTTTTGCGCCAGGGAATGAAGGATTTGATTGATGGTTTCATTTTCAACCAAGCCCAATTTTCTACTGGCTTCTTTAACGGTTTTAAAGGTACTTTCTAACATTTTTATTGGTTAATTCTAATGCAAATATAAATGATCATAATGGATTATCGGCTTTTGGTTTTTCTGGCCAACTATTTCCTCGGCTTTGTTGCTACCAATACGGGCAAGACCTAGTCCGAGTTCCTGATTATGTTCATCTACTATCTTAATAATATCTCCTTTTTTAAATTCGCCTACTACTTTTGTGACCCCTACTGGAAGGAGGCTGTTTGCTTTACTTGATAATAAAACCTCTTTTGCACCACTATTTATCATCACCATTCCTTTTATTTCTTCCAGGCTGTGGCCGATATATTTTTTAATAGCAGAGGCAACTTTTTTTGCGGGGAAGTATGTTCCTATTTTTTCTTTCTTTTGGATTTTGGTCAATACATCTTCTGTCCTTCCATTGGCAATGAATACCTGAATTCCCATTTTAGCGATTTTTTCTGCGGTATGGCATTTCGTTAAAATACCACCACGGCCAAACCCGGATTTTTTACCGTTGGAAACAATCTGATCAACATTGATTTTTTTGCGATCAAACACATCAATTAACTGGGTGTTTTCATGGTCAGGGTCGCCATCAAAAACTCCATCTACATTCGTAAGAATAATGAGCTTGTCGGAATTCATCATGGCGCTTACCAAGCCTGCTAACTCATCATTATCAGTAAACATTAACTCTGTGATGGATACCACATCATTTTCGTTGATGATAGGCACTATGTTGTTATTCAGAAGGGCGGCAAGGCAATTTTGCATATTGCGATAGTGGTTCCTGCTTCTGAAATCTTCACGTGTCACCAGCACCTGGGAGCACAACATGTTCTGCTCTTCAAAAATTTCTTTGTAAAGGGAGATCAATTTTACCTGACCAAGAGAAGAGAGCACCTGGCGCTGAGCGATCGTATCGGTTTTCTTATCAAAATTATAAATGCTTCTACCCGCGGCTACCGCTCCTGATGAAATGAGTAACACATGGTTTCCTTCCTTTTTGAGTTCAGCAATTTGCCGGGAGATTTTGGTAATAAAATTCCGATCAGGATAACCATTGTTATCTGTAATTACATTTGAGCCAATTTTGATCGTCAGTAGTTTTTGTTGGGAAGCCATTATGCTACTTCTAAAAATTTCTGTAATGCCTGCCAGCACTTCATTACCATTTCCTTTTCTTTAATAAGCAATGAAAAATCAGGTAACAGCAATACTTGTTTGTTAGCAATATTGATCGTTGAAAAATTTTCTTCAATTTGCTGCGATTTGATCGCATCTTTAGCGCCCAAAAATACAAATTTATTGGGTTTCAACTTAAAAATTGCGGATTCTAATTTCGGATCATCACTGTATTGTGTGAGGTAAAAAATATTAGTGTTTTGCTCCGTGAATCCAAGTTTTTCTAATAAGGTGTTAAAACGAATGCCTACTTCTTTGTCAAGTGATTTATTTAATACAAAAACTACCTTATCAGTTTCTTTTTCGGGAATTATTAACTCATCAGAAACTTCTTTTGTTTTTTCTGGAGAAGTTGCTTTTTCCTCAACAGGTTCATTTGCAATAGGAGAGGGAGCTAAATTTTCCTGCTTGTACTTTTCCACTTCTGGTTCTTTCACGAGATAGATTTCCTCTGAATAAAGCGATTGTAAAAAAATGTGGTAGCTTTTTTCTTCTTCCATGATTAGGTAAAAATAGATTTTAATTCAGTAGCATCATCTGGTTTTAGTCGTCCTGCCAGGATCAATCTCAACTGCCTTCTTCGTAGTGCTCCATCATATAATTTTATTTCCTCTTCCGTTTCAGGAACAGATTCTGGCACAGGCAATGGTTTGTTATCTTTATCCACAGCAACAAAAGTAAAAAACGCACTATTACTATGGAAGCGTTTATTGTTAGGGATATCTTCGGCAATTACTTCAATGTGAACCTCCATGGATGAATTAAACGAGCGTGTCACTTTCGCGGTAAGGGTGACTACATGGGCTAAAGGAATAGGATGCTCAAAGGAGATATTGTCTACAGAGGCTGTGACAACCAATTGATTGCAAAATTTTTGTGCAGAAATAGCTGCAACTATGTCCATCCAATGCATCAGTTTTCCACCCATTAAATTATTTAGTGGATTGGTGTCATTGGGTAGCAGAATTTCGGACTTTATTACCAGCGAATCTTTCACATTTTTTTTTGCCAATGCCATAGTTTTATCCGTTTATTTCCATCCTTCTTTTCCCAGCAGCGGTACAAATTTAAAATAATCAAATTTCTCTTTAGTGAAATTGTTTTCATCTACTTTTGTAATGCGATACATTAATTGGTTTTTTGCATCACCCACAGGGATAACCATCTTTCCGCCTACTTTGAGTTGATTGATCAAGGAATCCGGAATTTTTGGTCCACCAGCCGTAACTATTATTTTATCATAAGGAGCAAAAACACTCCATCCCAATGTGCCATCACCATGTTTAAAATGTGCTTTATATCCTATTTTTGGTAGGAAAGATCTGGTTTCTTCATAGAGCACTTTGTTATATTCTATGGTAAAAACGTCAGCGCCCATTTCTAGCAAAACACAACATTGATATCCTGAACCAGTACCAATTTCCAATACTTTATCTCCTTTTTCGATGTGCAATAGTTCTGACTGATAGGCTACAGTGAATGGCTGTGAGATGGTTTGCCCTTGGCCTATAGGAAAAGCTTTGTCCTGATAGGCATGCTCTAAAAATACATTTTCAAAAAAAAAGTGGCGGGGAACTTTGCCTATTGCATTCAAAACATTTGGGTCATTGATGCCTTTTTCATGAATTTTTTTCACCAGGGTTCTCCGCATCCCCTTGTGCCGATATGTATCCGTCAGATTGATTTTCATTTCTCCCCGCAAGTATAGATAAGTAAAAGTAAAATTACCTAAAATCTATTCTAATAAGTAGGTAAAAGGAAATATTTAAACGCTTTAATCGTTGAACTAACCCGAAAAATCCTGTGAATTTTTCGTCCAAGGGGCGGACGATTTGCAAAATTATGATTATAAGACGGTTATGATTGATAGGCAATATTGATAGGAACATATTTATTCCCCAAATTTAAGGAACTAAAATTTTGCTTTTATCGGGGTTAACTTTCTTGAAATAAAATTTTAGTTAAAACATATTTAATTTATATATTACATTTGAAACAAAGGAAAAAACTCAGAACTTAAAGTATAATAACAAAGGAGGGAATGGAATATAAATGCATTATTGTTGACGATGACGAAATGTCGAGAAATCTCATTCGACATTTTGTGATGAAGACAAACTTTTTATCTCTTGTTGAAGAATTTGATAATGCTGTTGAAGCCGCTAATTTTTTAAAAAGCGACCATGTAGATATTCTTTTTCTCGATGTAAAAATGCCTGAAATGACGGGCATGGAGTTTATTCAAACCCTTGAAAATGATTACCAAATTATACTAATCACCTCGGAAAGTGATTATGCAGTAGAGGCATTTGAAAAGAGTGTTACTGACTTTTTGGTAAAACCTGCCGAATATCCTCGATTCCTAAAAGCAGCGCAGAAAGCAAAAAACAATATCGAGAAACAATCAAAACTCAATGAGGATTTAACAGAGCTCTATGTGCGGTCTGATTCTAAACTGGTAAGGATTCCTTTGGAAAATATTTTATATGTGGAAGCTTTGGCTGATTATGTGATTATCCACACTCCGGAGAAGAAACATATCGTACACTTCACCATGAAGGGGATAGAAAATAGACTTCCCGGAAAATCATTCATAAGAACCCATCGATCTTATATTGTTAATACCAATAAAATCGAGACACTGGAGGATAATTCTATTTTGATCAATAAAAAATTTATTCCTATAGGAGCTTCTTATAAGGAAAACCTGATGGAGCGATTGAATTTACTTTAATTAGGCGGCCCTTTTTTACTTCTTGTATTCAGAAAAATTTCGACAATTTTGTAAATAATGAATGCAAAAATGCATCCTATAATTCCCCCTGCAAGTATATCTCCCAAAAAATGAACACCGAGATAAACTCGAGAATAAGCGACTATTACAGCAAAAATAAAGAGTGTCCAGATAAATTTTAACCTGGATTTTAAAAGAAGAAAGAAAAAAGTGGCTATTGCAAATGAATTAGCCGAATGCCCGGAAACAAAACTAAATTGTCCCCCACATTTTTTGTAGTTATGGATCAACCCTTGCAAATCAGGATCATGACAAGGACGAAGTCTTTCTGTTAAAGGTTTTAAAAAAGAAGATGTAAACTGATCTGTAATGACAATCAGGATGACTATCCCTACCAGCCAAAACCAGGCTTCTTTTTTATGGTATTTAAATAGATAAAATATCAATAAAGCGTACAGGGGTATCCAGGTAAATTTATTTGTGATCACCCACATTACCTGATCCATCACGGGTGAATGAAATCCATTTAAGAAAATTGTGATTTGCTGGTCAACAGCTTCTAGCCAATCAATCATTTGCCATCCAGTTTATTCCTTTTTTAAGGTGGTCAATCGTGAATTCTTCTTTAGATTTCTTTTTAGGCTGATGATTATAGGCCCATTCAGCAAGTGGGGGCATACTCATTAAAATTGACTCCGTTCTGCCATTGGTATCCAGACCAAATTTTGTTCCCCGATCATATACGAGGTTGAATTCTACATATCTGCCTCGTCGTAAATTTTGCCATTGTTTATGCGCATCCGTAAATTTCTTATTCTTATTTTCCTTCATGAATTTTCGATAGATAGGAGCAAACGTGTCACCTACATCTTTTACGAAGTCAAAAATTTGAACTTTGGATTTATTCCTTGAATTATTCAATCGATCAAAGAAAATCCCACCAACACCTCTTGTTTCATTGCGGTGTTTGTTGAAAAAATAGTCATCAGCCCAGGTTTTAAATTCTGGATAATAGGAGGAGTCATGTCGTTGACAGGTGCTAAACAATTGTTCATGAAACCACTTTGCATCCTCCTTGACAATATAATGAGGCGTTAAATCAATACCTCCACCAAACCACCAAATCGGTTCTGTCTGTTTTTCCTTGCTTATCGTTTCAAAATACCGAACATTCATGTGAATAATTGGTACATGGGGATTGAAAGGGTGAAGAACAATAGAAACCCCTGTGGCAAAAAAATTACTCTTTGATATTTGTAGTGCATCTGATATTTTCTGGGGCATCTCCCCAAAAACAGCAGAAAAGTTTACACCTCCTTTTTCAATAACTTCACCATTAGTGATAACCCGGGTTCTGCCACCACCACCGCCGGGTCGTTCCCAAATTTCTTCTTTAAATT
Organism: Cyclobacteriaceae bacterium; assembly: GCA_050306095.1. Classification (GTDB taxonomy): domain Bacteria; phylum Bacteroidota; class Bacteroidia; order Cytophagales; family Cyclobacteriaceae; genus CAJXNP01. The sequence goes on along the minus strand of JBNLGO010000015.1, from coordinate 15,538 downwards.
TACCTTTTCCATCTTCTTCTTCCAATTGGCGGCAAATGTTATCCTGAAGTATTTTAAACCAATCGGCTATAAATTCTTTATCTGGCTGCATATGTTAAAATGGGTATCCAATTGCAAAATTAAGTAATGACTGATCCTTTAATCCTTTAAATTTTAAGATGGAAAATTTATCTCCAATAAATCGTTCACTTTCCGGTCGAATAGGGTCATAAATTTTCACACCATAATCAAATCGTACCACAAGAAAACTGAAATTTAAACGAAGGCCCAGTCCTGAACCAATTCCAAATTCCTTATAGAAACGATTTAAATCAAAATCTCCTCCTGGCCGCGTAATGTCTTTATTGATCAACCAAATATTTCCTGCATCTATGAAAAATGCCCAATCAAAGAATCCTACCAGCTTTGACCGATACTCAATATTTGCTTCTATCAAGATCTCACCGGGTTGTTCTATTTTATTGCTATAACCATAAAGATCATCACTGTCAGTGCTTTCGATAGCCAGGTTGTGGTTAAATGATCCCGGCCCTAATCGACGAGGGCGCCAGGCACGCACACTATTACTGCCACCACTGAAGTAGTATTTTTCATATGGGAGTGCTCCGTTTTTTCCATATGGATAAGCATATCCCACTTTTATTCGTGAAGCGATTACCCCATTTTCCGTTACCGGAACATGACGAATATATTCCGCACTTGTTTTTAAAAACTGGTAATATTCCTTGTTGTTAAATACCTTATCCGGATCAAATAAATTGTAGGTAGTACCACCTACTTCACCAAAAACCTGGAGAAAGGATGCCTTGTTGTCAAAGTTATCAATGGGATCAAAATTAAATACCACATTAAACTGCGAACTGCTTACAAAAGAAGGCAGAAAGGCATTTTTTAGATTGTTTCCCTGGCTTGCTAAAGTGTCCAGATAGCGTTGAAAGTCATTGGTAATGTTATTGCTATTAATGAAGCTGACCTCCAGTGCAGTGAGGGTATAATTGATTTTCTTTTGGTAGTTTCTCCAGTTATAGAGCCATGAGTTGCTGAAGCCAGTTCGTCGGTATTCCGGTCGATCAATAAAATCAAATCCTGTCCTGAAGATGGACTGTGGGTTTAAATTTCCTGTTTTGCTCTTCCAGTTTTTAAATCCCGGAATTAAAAACTGCGGAAAGTAAAAACTTAGTTTTGCGCCAGCTTCTGTTGAGCTGTATACAGATCCCGATTCTCCGGTAGCACTCGCTACACCTTCAAAAGCGTAGTATCCTGAGAGCTCCATGTTTTCCAGGCCGTTAAATACATTTCGATTTTTTAATGAAAACCTGTAAAACGGACCCGGCAAACCAACCGTAACATTTACTCCCAGCTCATTGGTCATTTGATATTTTTTTAAGCTACTGGTATAAATATTGGCGATGAATAATCCCCCGGTGGTATCATAATTAATGTTAATGAACTTGAAATTGTCCAGATTGGCCAATTGTCGTTGTGTATTGATGGTGCCCGTTTTATTATACTTCTGACCAGGATAAATAAACACCCTTTGATCCAGGATTTTTTTAGAAAACTGTTTTTCGTAGTATTTGTATTTTATTTTGTTGTAGGTTTTCGACTGGCGATTACCAGGATTTCTTTTTCCTGCATCAGTAGTGAAGATGACAGAGTCAACGGTAAAAATTTTATGGTAACCACGTTTGGGTAGATTGACTACCATTTCAATATCAGCATGAAAAGGCTCAGATAATGTATCAATTCGGTACTCGATATATTGCTTTTTAAAATCAAAATATCCATTGTTTTGCAATAACAATTCTACTCGTGCACGTTCCTGGATCAGGTTTTCCTGGTCATAATTTTCACCAATCTCTAAATGACTATCTTTCATGTGATCATTGAGGATTAGCTGGATGGTATCATCCACAGAGGTGAAATAGAAAGAGTCTATTACATGTGGTTTATTTTCTTCAATTTGATATCGAATGGATGTTCGGCGCCCACTTCTATTGACGGAATATGTAGATGAGGAATTAAAATATCCTTTGGTTTTTAAGTAAACCTGAAACTGATGATTGGTTTCCCTGGCCTTTTCTTCATCGTAAATGGCTAAGGGTTCGCCCCATCGCATAAAAACATTTCCTTCCTCTAATGCTTGTACTTTCTTCTGGATTTTTTTGTCTCTTTTAGCTTTTAGTTTTTCAGCTTTTCTACTTGCCGAATCTTGCCGATTAATTTTTGCGGTAAACTTTTTATCTATTTCCGTTATTTTACTACGGATTTTAGCGGTATCATATTTTTTCAATCCCATATGATACACCCAAACATATGGGGCAAAAGGCAAGATTGGAATACGTTTGTTAGGTTGTTGACGGTAAAATTCTTCTAATTCTTCTTTACTGACTTCATCATTGCCTTTAATTTTTTGCTTATACAATAATTGTTCACCTGGCTCCAGGTATCTCGTGCCCAAGCAGGAAGAAAGCAAGATAGTAATTAAGAATATCCAAAAAATACCGAACTTTAGCCGCATCAATTTTTTTGTAAATAAACAAATGCTCTCAAATCAAAAAGCAAAATATATCAAATCCCTGCAAATTAAGAAATACAGGGTTAAGCACAGCAGATTTTTAGTAGAAGGTGCAAAAAATGTACAAGAGCTTTTGCATGCCGGTTTTCAAATCGAATTACTTTTATCATCTGATCAGTTTCATGCGGAAAATGAAAGATTAATTGCTGCTGCTAATTTAGACTTGATAATTGACAAGCCTGCTAAAATTGCCACGGTTGGTAGTTTAAAAACGAATGATGCTGCATTGGCAGTGGTGGAAATGCCCTCTAAAAATGAATTAGAAATTGGAAATGATTTGGTGATAGCACTAGATGATGTGAGAGACCCTGGAAATTTGGGGACGATCATTCGAACCGCTGACTGGTATGGGGTTACTTCTATCATTGCATCAAATGAAACCGCTGATCAGTATAATCCGAAAGTAATCCAGGCAAGCATGGGGTCTTTTAGCCGGGTAAATGTTTATTATGAAAATTTAGATGAATGGTTCAGGAGTCATCGCGAAATTCCAATTGCAGGAGCAGTGTTAGACGGAAAACCCGTTGCTGAAATGGAGGTCACCTTTCCATTAATATTGCTGATGGGAAATGAATCAAAAGGAATTAGCCAAAATTTAATGCAATTTGTCGATCAACGAATCACCATTCCGAAATATGGAAGTGCCGAATCTCTCAATGTAGCCATGTCAACCGCTATAATTTGCGATAATATTCGAAGATTAAAAATTTCAAAGTAAGGATTTATCTTCGCTGGCCTCATCTGCCATACGGTCTGCAGCCTCCTGACCAAGGTATTTGTCAATGAGAAAATGGCCCAGGTAAATAATAGGCGTAACCAATATGGCAATCAAAAATTTGTAGATGTAGTTATTGGTAGCTACTTGAGATACTTGTGCTAATGACCAATTTCCTAACAAATAAAATGCAATGAACAGTACCACAAAACTATCAATCAACTGGGAGATGAGTGTGGATCCTGTAGCTCTCAACCATATAAATTTTTTACCGGTTACGCTCCGTAATCGCTGAAATATAAATACATCTAATAATTGCGAAACAAGAAAGGCTATTAATGAAGCGACGATAATTCCCGCGCTTTGCAAATACACTTTTGAAAAGGCATAATTGATATTAAAAGGATTTCCCTGGTTATCTGTTTTATTGACATCTATCCAAAAATCAGCAGGTGTTAATTTAGTCACAAAATAGATAGCAATGAATGAATATGAGACTAATGCTACCGTAATTAATGTGATTTTACGGACACCCTTTTTACCAAAATATTCATTGATGATGTCTGTAGTGATAAATACCACCGGCCAAATGATTACTCCTGCCGTTAATACAAACTCGATATTCAAGGAAGGAATAATTCGATCACCTATAGGAGTGAACCCCAATGTTTTTTCTAGTGAGAATATTTTTACCCCAATAATCTCTGCAACGAGGGCATTGGTAATGAAAATCCCACTGAGGATAATAAACAGGTTGTTTTTCTTTTGATCTAATTTGGTGCTCAAGGTAATTATTCTTCGATAACAATATCTTCTCCTTCCAAAGAAAGAAAAGAATTAGGAAAAATCCTCCTTGCTTCTTCTACAAATGGCTCAAGCTCTTTGTAGCGGGTGGAATAATGGCCTAGAAGTAGTTTGCTGACGTTTGCTTTTTTTGCAATTGTAGCTGCCTGGGAGGCAGTACTGTGGAAGGTATTTCTCGCCCGCTCTTCCAACTCATCTAAAAATGTGGATTCATGATAAAGCAGGTCAGTATTTTTTATTGTATCAACAATGTTTTCATCAAATGCAGTGTCAGAGCAATAAGCGTATGACCGTGATTTCTTAGGGGGTTTTGCGTAGTCTTTATTTTTATAAAGTAAAGATTCATGTTCATCATATACATCTTTTCCCTGAAGTAAAGTAGCAATATGCTGAAGCTTAATATTCTTTGGCAATTTTTCTTTGATCAGTCGATGGGGCTTTTCTTTTTCCTTGATGATAAAGCCATTACAAACAACGCGATGTGTCAACGGAAAAGCTTTGACAAAAAAATGCTTGTGCTCCACTATAGGTTCGGAAGGAGCCTGGTCAATAGCGGTAAATACAATGTCAAAGTTGATGCGTGAATCTGAAGCTTTGAAATTTAGCCGGATAATTTCCTCCAAAATGGCTGGAGCATAAATATGCAATTCTTTCTGGCGACCGAATAATTGCATGGTAGAGATTAATCCCATTAGACCATAATAATGATCGCCATGTAGATGGCTGATGAAAATGTGATGGATCTTATTAAGGTTAACTTTCTGACGGATGAGGGTATGCTGTGTGTTCTCACCACAATCGATAAGAAGGAATTGGTTGTGAAGGATGACGAGCTGAGAAGTCTGGTTCCTGCCATGCGCAGGAACCGCGGCATTATTGCCTAAAATTTTAACGATAAAGCTCACATTATCTAATTACTCTTCTGTTTCCGATTCTTCGTCGGTGATGTCTTTTTCTATTTCATGCATGAATACTGCATCGATCGCTTCCTGTATGGTCGGCAGAATATTCAATACATTATGCAACTGCGAAATTTTAATGAGCTTCATTACATGATCCGTCAAACCAGCCATGATAAAAATGCCTCCGTCTTCATTGAAGATTCTATTTCCTACAAGTAAAGAACTCAATCCTGAAGAATCGATGTATTTTGTAGAAGAAAGATCCAGAATGATATTCAGATTTCCTTCTGCGTGTAATGTCACCAATTCAGACTTGAGAGCGGGCGCCATAATCGAATCCAGTTTTTCTTCGTCAAGCTTGATGATAGAATATTGTTCTTTTTTATCTATTGAATACTTCATTGTGTAATTGTTAAAAATTATTGCCTTTTATCGGCTTAATGTTAGTGCAAATTTAATACTTCCGTATGATTTTCAATGCAATATTGGTTTATTCCAGAGCTTTTATAATGTTATTGTGAATTCTTTCCTGAATATCTCCTGTATCTTCAGGTGCCTGGAATTTTCTACCCGTTACATTTTCATACAATTCAATATACCTGTCAGAGATCATATTGACGATATCATCCGTCATTTCTGGTATTTGCTGGCCTTCTTTACCTTGGAATCCATTTTCGATAAGCCATTGCCGAACAAACTCTTTTGACAATTGCTTTTGTTTTTCACCGGCATCTTGTCGTTGCTGGTATCCTTCAGCATAAAAATATCGGGAGCTGTCGGGTGTGTGGATTTCATCAATTAAAAATATATCATCGCCCACCTTTCCAAATTCGTATTTGGTATCCACAAGAATTAAATTTCTTGCCGCTGCTCTTTCTGTACCGCGGTCAAATAATTTCCTTGTGAATTTCTCAAGTTGGATATAATCACTTTCGCTTACAATTCCCTGTGCCAGTATTTCTTCCCTGGAAATATCTTCGTCATGCCCCTCATCAGCTTTGGTAGAGGGTGTAATAATTGGAGTAGGGAGTTTGTCATTTTCCTTTAGCCCTTCTGGTAAAGGCACACCACAAAGCTTCCGTTTTCCTTCTCGGTATTCCCTCCATGCATGGCCCGCCAGGTATCCTCTTATCACCATTTCTACTTTGAAAGGCTCACATTTTTTACCTATAGAAACATTCGGATCGGGTGATTGCTCCAACCAGTTAGGTACAATATCCTGTGTGGCATCCAGGTTTTCTTTTGCAATAAGATTTAGGATCATTCCTTTGTAAGGAATAGGCCTTGGTAATACCACATCAAATGCTGAAATCCTGTCTGAGGCAACCATTACCAGCTTATCCTCAAGGATATACACATCCCTAACTTTTCCTTTGTATAATTTAATCTGACCCGGTAGGTTAAAATTGGTTTCTTTTATGGCTGGCCTCATTCTTTATTCTTTGTCATTTAAGTTTACTTCCTCCATTAATTGGTCGTTTTGGTAGCGAAGAGTTTTAATAGGATTACTCTTTTTGTCATATATTTTCCAATCACCTACTTTTTTATTTCCTGCAAAGCTACCCTCCGTCTTTATCTTTCCATTTTCATGGTATTCTATAAACGATCCGTGTTTTCGCCCAAATTTATAAACTGTTTCAGATTTTACCTTACCGGATTTATAATATTCTTTTGCGGTTCCGATGATCAGATCATTTTGATAAGGAATTTCCGTTTTTTGCTTTCCGTTGGAATAGTATTCTTTTTCGATACCGTTGATTCTACCTTCGAAGTAAGATGTGGTTTTTTTAATTTTCCCATTGGAATGATAAAAGGTCCAATCGCCGGTAGGTTTTTCACCAACGTAATAGGTGTCAGAAATTATTTGACCATTTTCATCATTATGGATAATGTGTTTTTCATCAGTGGCATTCTTATAGGTAATGACTTCTTTTACCTTACCATTTTCATAATATGTAAAGTTTTTACCTACCTTTTTACCGCTCACATATTTAAATTGATGCTCAATATTTCCATTGGCAAAGTACCCAGTGTTGTCCCCGTCCAACTTTCCGTTTTTATAATTACCAGAAAGTTTTAGTGTACCGTCTTGATAATAAGATTTGTATGCACCCGTTTTGGTGCCCTTTTCATTGTGGTATTCAGTGTCTAATTGTCCATTGGGGAAGTAGGTTCTGAAATAACCATCTACCTGCCCGTTGGTAAACATGGCCTCTGTTTGTAAAGCGCCATCTTTATAGTAGGATTTTGTCAGACCATTGGGCATGCCATTCTTATACTGAATTTCCTGTTTTATTTTTCCGTTTTTGTAATATTCAATGACATTTCCATTTGGTTTTCCATCAACGAATTCTGTTGTGTTTTTTAAAGTGCCATCTTCAAAATAGACTTCTAACAAACCTACCAACGTGTCATTGATGTAATTTCCTGTCTGCACTAATTTTCCGGATTGATCAAATACTTCCGTCTTTCCTTGTTTTAAATTGTCTTCAAATTGAATAGTGCGCTGCAAGGTGTGGTCAGGGTAGTATTCCTTAAATGTTCCCTGCTTTTTACCTCTTACAAATGTGCCTTCTAATTGAAGCGCTCCATCAGGATAATATTTGAGGAATTCGCCATCTATCAGGCTGGTATCATTGTCAATAATGTTGAATTGTGCTTTGACGATTTCATTTTGATCGTCATAATAAGTGGTGACTTTGGTTTGCCCATAACCAGATAAATACAAACCCAATAATCCAATTAAAAGTAAATATTTAAAAATATTCATGCCTGATGTTTAGCTAAACCCTCAATATGAATTAGAAAATTTATTCCGAACTTAAATAACTTCAAATCAGACACTTCATTTTGTTTTGTTCAATCATCATAACGATGTTATGCCTCTTTCACAAAACTTCCTGATTTATTATTATTTAAGCTCTCATTACAAAGTTCCAATGCATAATGCGGGTTAAATGTTTTTGTTTCTGAACGTTAAAATTAGCCAATAAGTATTATTTGCAAAACAATGAATAAAAATCAAAAAAATAGACAATAATTGTTAGAACAAACGGATTCCCAATTCCCCACCAATCCATCCTTTATTGATATTACCATTGGATGAATAATCATAAAGTGAGTAGGGGGCATAATCAGCCATAAATGCCATTTCAGGTTTTTGTGAATAAATCAGGTGATTCCAGCTGGGGCCGCCATATATGGAAATGAATTTGTTAAACCGATGATTGAATCGCAGACTTAATTTAAGATGTAAATTGATGTCTTCCATCCAGGTATCGTCGTTTTGAATATCAGTACCAGTAAGATCAATATTAACTTCATTTTTACCGATTTTGCGGGCAGGGATGGTAGTCCCAAATCCATAACCATATCCCCAGAAATTACCTTTTGAAAAGCTCCTGGTACCCATGGTAACAATGTTATAGAATTTTCGGGTGCCAAATTTTATGGTTGCATTATAATGCAAAGATTCATTCCACCCTAGCTCTAATTTGTTATATCCTTTTCTTACGATATTAATGAGTCCAAGTGAAAACCCTGAAACGGTATCATTCACATTCAGTATAGCAATTTGAAATCCTTTGTTGTCACTGGCGTAATTAAATATTGGTGCTATCTGTGCTCCTTTAGAATCTTCTAAAGAAACATTGCCGATGCCGGCTAATTGCAGCATACTCACCTGTTTTCCTCCATTGAGGATTCCAGCTATCTGAACGCCATCTACCTCACCATAACTTGCATTTAATATTCCAGATAATTGTGCTCCTCCGATATTTCGTCCAAAATTGGCAATGCCTGCTATTTGAAATTTATCTACATCCTGCACGGCGAAATTTAATATTCCTGCCAATTGTAGCCCACCAATATTACTGCCATAATTGGCAATTCCTGAAATCTGTACGAGATTGACATCATGGAGTGCTACATTGGTAATGCCCGAAAACTGCACTCCATCTACATTTTTTGTTGCGAGATTATTCACTCCGGCAATTTGTACGCCGGAAAGTTTTCCTCTTATAATATTATTAACTCCGCTAAGCTGCACCCCTTTTAGCGTGTCCAATACGAGGTTATTGACTCCAGCTACTTGCAATCCTTTAACGGTACCAAAATTGGTGTTAAATACTCCTGCCAGCTGCAGACCATTGGTTTCCTGGCCGATGGCATTCATGATGCCTGCTGCTTGCACACCCCGGCAATAGTAGCGATTGATGTTGGCAATACCACCTATTTCTACTCCATTGGTAGCACCGTTATAGCCCGCAAGAATATTTACTGAAACATTGTTTTCTGCTAACCCGCTCATTTTTAGATTGGTGCCCAAAAATGGAAGAAACGATACTTGCCCAAATCGCTGAATATATACCTCTTTGTCACCTACATGTTCGATGGATTGTTGAGGAGCAACTATATCAACTATTTTAAGGTTGTTCACTCTTCTGATGGAGGTTAATGAACGGCTTTCAACCGAGGAAATATTTCCCTTGCGATTCATTTCAATATCAACATTCTGGTCTTTGCTATCTAATACGATGATGGTGTCCCGAAAATCCGGTTTCACAAAGGCCAGTCCGATTACTTCCTTTTTGGTGGAAACTTCTAGTGAAAAATATCCGGTACTATCCGTAATCACGGAATATAATTTGTCTACATCATACACCGTCACCCTTGGAATATAGGTGTCCATTTCGGTGTTTTTCACATAACCATTGATGGTGACAGATTGCTTCTGATTTCCACCCGGTGATTCACTGTCTGAATTCTGGGTGTCAAATTTAGTTTTAAGAATGATCAAATGATTGCCGCTCATTCTCATTTCCAATTCATTTCCAAGAAGGATTTTTAATACATCGTGTATGGAACTGTTTTTAACATTCAATGACAATGTGCTATCAATGGGGAGCAAATCAGGATTGTACGAAAACGAAAATCCACCAATATCTGCGATCAAAAACAGTACATCTTCCAAACGTTCGTTTTCAACTCGAAAGTCAATATTCTTTTTTAAAGAGTTATTCTGTGCGTTTGCCGTAAATGCACTTAGCCACAGAAATATGAGGATAAAAAGCTTAGTTGTTTTTGCAGCCATTTGATGTGATCAAATACACTCCATTTTCATTGGTGTAGTCAAATTCCATTGATAAGGAGATGTTTTGTAAGATATTTTCAAAATCCTCGTCCCTGAACATGGCCGAAAGCCGACAATTTTCAATGGTTTCGGGTTTATATTCTATTTCTACCTGGAAGATTTTTTCTAATTCTTCAAAAACTAATTGCAGAGGTTGCTGACGATAAATCAGCTTTTTATTGGCCCAAAACAATTCATTAAGATTTAATATTTCTTTGGTAGAAATGGTAGTGTCATCGAGGAGGAGTGTGGCAGTTTGATTTTTCTTTAAGACGGAAAATGAATTGGCAGGATCATTTTGTGAAGATAATTTCACAGAACCTCTTTCTACCGTCACATTTACTTCATTTTCTTTTTTTGTATTTACCAGGAACGCGGTACCAAGTACTTCCACAGTTCCACCGTTTACGCTGATAATAAATGGTTTTTCTTCATTTCTTTTCACATCAAAATAAGCCATTCCATGTAGTTCAACCTCTCGATTTTCCTGGTTGTAATTTGATTGAGCTATAAGATTGGAATTGTTTCGAAGTATGACTTTGGTGCTGTCAGGTAGATAAAATTCTTGTGTCTCATTCTCTGCAACCGAATATTGGAGTTCTTTGGTGCGATTTAGGTAAAAGAACAATGTGATACCTATACCAACTACCAACATTGCGGCCACTTTCCATACAAATTGAATGAATCGTTGTGAAGATTGCGGTTTTGCTGTAGAGGTGGATTGATAATCAATCTGACTTAATACTTTTGTCCAGGCACTATTTACATCAAAAGTTGGTTTGATATCAGGGGTAGGGGTAGAAGGTGCAAGGAATAATTGCTGGCCTTGCTCTACAATTTTTCTAGCTTCATCATTAGACGTGATTAATTGTTGAACTTTGTGCTCTTCTTCCTCTGTGCATTCACCAGCCAGGTATTTTGCCAGTAAATCATAATCGATATGTTGATCGCTTCCCGCCATTTTTCAGATACTAGACAATTGTATATGTTTTTACCCCTACTCGCATCAGAAATAATTTTTTAATAGTTCTAAAAATATCAATATCGAAATACTTAAATATTCCTTTAATTCTTCTCGAAGATATTTGAGCGCCTTTCCCATTTGGTTTTCTACTGTTTTGACTGATATGTTTAATTCATCTGCTATTTCCTGATATTTCAAACCGCGATGTCTACTCATCAAAAATATTTTCTTACGCTCTTTAGGCAGCTGATCTATAGCTTTTTGAATGTTCTGCTCTAACTCTCCTGTGATTACCGGATCCTGTGTGTCACCATCTTTAGTGGTGTGTAAATATTCCGCCTGGTAATTTCTTTTAACCTGTTCATGCTTGATTTGATTAAAACAGGTGTTTTTGATAGATTGGATTAAATAACTTTTTAAAGAAGTGTTGATGGAGATATCTTCCCGCTTATTCCAGATTTTTACGAAAGTATCCTGTACGATTTCTTCAGCTTCACTTTTATCTTTAAGGATGGTAAACGCCTGAATGCAAAGGTATTCGTAGTATTCTTTAAATACCTTTTCAAAAGCCGAGATATCTCCGGTTTTTATTTTGTCAAATTCAGTGGTCAGGTTGGCTTTCAAAAAAAGTGTTTTTGCAAATATAATAATTCGCAATATCTAGTGAAGCAAATGTGGAAATGGATTAACGATAGTTTTGGGGTGGATTATTATAAGTTCGAAAGGTATTACTTAGTGATATTTAGCAAGAATAATAAAAGCCCCGACTTATGCCGGGGCCATTAATTTACTTACTTGTCATTTCACTTATTTTTCTTGTTGGAGTTAACACTTTATGGCATTGCTCCACAACAATTTCTTTTGATAATTTAAAATCTTTAGAGGATTTGATATCTGCAGATGAAGCACCCACTTTAAGGGTATAAGTACCCGCATCAGCGATCCACGAAGTTCTTTCTGTATTAAACGATGCCAATTTATCTGCTGTAATAGTAAAGGTAAGTGTTTGAGATTCGCCTGGCTGTAATAGCTTGGTTTTGCCAAACCCTTTTAACTCCATAGCCGGTTTGTCTAATACATCTGTTGGAGCAGAAATGTATAATTGAACAACCTCTTTTCCTGGAGATTTTCCACTGTTGGTAATTTCAACGGTAGCAGTTATTTCTTTCTTGAATTTAGATGAACTCAATTTAACATCACTATATGCGAAATTGGTATATGAAAGCCCATAACCAAATTCATATGCAGGTTTTACATTAAAAGTATTAAAATACCTGTAGCCCACATAGATGCCTTCTTCATACACTACTTCGGAGTTTTTTCCTCCCATAAAATTAGTCTGTGTTTCATCATCACCACCTAATTCTATTCCCGGAAAATTGTTAGCCGAAGGAACATCTTCATATTTTATGGGGAAAGTTGTAGCTAATTTCCCTGATGGATTTACATTTCCTGACAATACATCTGCCACAGCATTGCCTGCTTCCTGGCCACCTTGCCATGCCAATACGATGGCATCAACATGATCTCTCCAACTTGCCATATCGATTACGTTTCCAATATTTAAAATGGCAATCACTTTCTTACCTTCTTTATGATAAGCTTCAGAAACATTTTTGATCATGCTTGTTTCTGCTTCTGTCAGGTAAAAGTCGCCATCAATTGGTCTGTCCTGAAATTCACCAGAGTTTCTTCCGATTGTGATAAATGCCAAGTCTGTTTGTTTTGCTTGATCATTAGCGATTTCATTCACTGACATTTCAGGAATAGGAGGGAGCAGTTCAAAGAAAAACCGTTTTTTAGGTTGTTTAGCTTTCTCTTTTATGATATAACTTAAATATGTGTCTTGAAGATCTTTGTTAATGTTAAACTTCGCATTGTTTAGGCCTTCTACCAGTGAAACTGTATATGCTTCATTCACATCACCACTTCCTGTTCCACCTGCGATAAATTCGTAGGAAGTATTACCAAATGCAGCTATTTTAATAGACTTGTCTTTTATTGGTAAAGTACCATCATTTTTTAAAAGTATAATTCCATCAGCAGCAGCTTGACGAGCGATCTCTGCATTTTTTTTGAGATCAGGTTTATTACTGTATTTATAACCATTAAAGACAGGTGATTTAAGTAGTATTGTTAATACCCTTTTTAGATTTGTGTCTATGACACTTTCGTCCAGACTACCATTTTTTGCAGCTTCTTGCAATTCTTTTATTTGGTCTTCTGTGCCAGGCATCAACAGATCATTTCCAGCCTTCATTTGTGCCACAGGATTATCACCAGCAAACCAGTCGGTCATTACCAATCCTTTAAAACCCCATTCATCGCGCAGAATTGTAGTTAATAATTCTTTATTCTGAGATGTGTATACATCATTTAGTTTGTTGTAAGAGCTCATTACCGTCCATGGTTGTGCGTTTTTGACGGTGATTTCGAAGCCTTTAAGATAAATTTCCCGGAGTGCCCTTTCACTGACAATGGTGTTAATTTTTGTTCTATTTGTTTCTTGATTGTTGGCCACAAAATGTTTGATGGAGGTTCCTACTCCATTTGATTCCACCCCATTTACCATGGCAGTTGTTAAATAGCCACTTAGAAAAGGATCTTCAGAATAATATTCGAAATTTCTTCCGCCTCTTGGGTTTCTATGGATATTTAAAGCCGGTGCTAAAAGAATATCCGCTCCATACTCTTTTACTTCTTGTCCCATAGCTATACCAACTTTTTTAACCAAAGTTGTATCCCATGATGATGCTAATACAGTTTCTATTGGAAAAGCCGTACAAAAGTAAGAAGTAGTACTATCTCCTTCTCGATAGGGAAGGATTCTTAAACCGGCAGGGCCATCAGCCAATACCATAGAAGGAATTCCTTTTTCAGGAATAGCCAAAGTGTTTCCTGCTGCCCCATCTACTTTTTCAGGAACTTGTGCTTTCATTAAACCTGGTACTTCCATTCCTGTACCTAATAATAAATTGACCTTTTCTTCTAAGGCTAATTTTTTGATCAACTCGTCCACCTTTTGATTGGTGTTATCTTGTCCATAGCTTATTGCTACTTGGAACATTGTGAAGAATAATAAAATTATTTTTTTCATTGTGTCAAATTTACGCAATGATAAATTATTTTTCATAACTTTGCAACTGAAGTAGAAAAATGGTGATTCATTTCGAATACGATGATTGGTAATTGTTCTTTTGGGAATTGCCAGTGGTCTATTTATATGAAGGGTTTATCTATTAATTATATCTATTTACTATTTCATGCTTTTTATATGGTGATGAATCCTTATTGAATTATGGATGAATTTATAGGTTGTTTGAAAAGGGTTTATGGAAGAAAAAGAGATGTTGATCTCTAATAATTTACCGTTTGTAAAAAATGTAGCAAATATAGTTGCGTATGCAATTAATGTCCTATCCTTTTATTAATTTTGCAGGAGCAAACGAAATTGTGCTTGTATAATGAAAGAGACAATTAAGGCATCCATTTTATCCAACTTGGGTAAAACCATGAAAACAATTGATTACTACATTCATGATCAATTGCGAAATAGTGGATTGGAACTGACTAAAGAGCAATGGCTACTACTAAAAATACTAAATGATGAAGATGGAAGGCCTCAAAATGACCTCGCATTCATTACAAATAGGGATAAAGGCTCCTTAGCAAGGCTTTTAAATACAATGGAAAATCGAAACCTGGTAGTGCGTATTCCATCTAAAAATGACAGAAGAATAAATGAGATTTACCTGACCAAACATGGAAGAAAAGTATTTAATGATAGTACTCCTTTGTTTAAAAAAATAATTACTGAGATTGAATCTGGAGTAAGCGATGAGGAAAAAGAGCTGATTAGAAATGTGATGGATAAAATTTATAATAATATAAAATCGAAAGAATAAGTTGCAGTAGAAACTAAATTAATCATGAATAAAGTTATATCGATTGTATTGGGAATACTTCTTCTGGCGGGAGGGGTGTTTGCATTTAAAATGCTTTCCGGCAGAGAGAAAAAAACCAGGGCATCTTCCGATGAAGTTATCCAGACGGTTTTCGTAAAGGAGGTGAAAAATGAAAATAACCCGGTACGGGTAATAGAAAGTGGACGATTGGTTGCCAAGCACAGGATTGAAATTTTTGCTGAAGTGCAAGGAGTGATGGAAACCAATGGCAAGGAGTTTAAACCAGGTATTAGTTACAGGAAAGGTCAAACCATTGTCAGAATCAGAAGTAATGATTTTACGGCTAATTTGCAGGCTCAAAAAAGTACATTACAAAATTTGATTACTTCTATTCTACCTGATCTTCGGTTAGATTTTCCAGAGGCATTTCCAAAATGGGATGAATATGTCCGAAACTTTGATATGAATAAGCCGGTGCCTCAATTACCTGAGGCCGAGACGGAAAAGGAAAAGTTTTTCCTGACTGGTAGAAATATTTA
>JBNLGO010000014.1:0-37772 GCA_050306095.1 Cyclobacteriaceae bacterium | reverse complement strand
AATGTTCATCCAATATAAGATCACTCAATTAATTTTTTTCTCTATGGTTAAATATTAATAATAGAACATAACTTATTGATTAATGGTTGTACCCAAGTACGGTTCAATTTTTTTCAAATAAGTTGTAACTTTTCTTAATCCAATTCATCTACCTATTGAAATGACCATTGAATCTT
The DNA here is from genome assembly GCA_050306095.1 of Cyclobacteriaceae bacterium. Taxonomy (GTDB): domain Bacteria; phylum Bacteroidota; class Bacteroidia; order Cytophagales; family Cyclobacteriaceae; genus CAJXNP01. Next base: position 37,596 of record JBNLGO010000014.1, on the reverse strand, counting down.
TTACATCTGAAGTGTTGCCATTGAAAGATAAGCTCTTCCGGTATGCTAAGTGCATTATCGGTGATGCGGATCAGGCGAAAGATGCTGTACAGGATACCATGCTAAAGATTTGGGAAAAAAGAGATGAGGCCTCGCAAGTGAAGAATATGGAGGCATGGTGTATGACCATTACGAGAAATAATGTTTTGGCGCGTTTTCGTCTAAAAGATTATCACAGCACACAGCTCGATTTGGCAAATGAATTTCAGGATGGATCGAAGACACCGTTTGAAGTATTGGAAAATTCGGAGGTGAAACAGCAGATAGATTCAATGGTACTGCAATTGCCCCTAAAGATGAAGGAGGTTTTTCAATTGCGTGAAATCGAGGGCTGTTCTTATAAGGAGATAAGCCAGATAACGGGTTATGAAATTTCGGATGTAAAAGTAAACATATTCCGTGCTCGAAAGATGCTGAAAGAAAAGCTCCTAAAAATATATGACTATGCGAAAAACGGATGAGTTATTACGAAAATATTGGGAGGGTAAAACCACTCTCGATGAAGAAAAGTGGCTGAAGGAGCACTCCGGTTGGAGTGATGGTAATAAGCATGAATTGGAGTATTTTAATTATTTGCAATCGCAAACAGAAGATAAAATCAGAGACGGTGATTTTGAAAAAGATATACTGAATGCAATAAACAGTTCACATAAGAGATCCCGATCAATCAGTTTGAATTATTGGCGTGTTGCTGCAGCGGTTATATTATTAATTACAGCGTCAATAGTTTTAAATGAAATGGTCTTTGAAAAACAGAATAATAATGTTTCAGGAAATAATGTGGTCATTGTTGACACATATGATGATCCTGAAAAAGCATTAGAAGAAACCAAAAAAGCGTTGATGTTCCTCTCCGGAAAATTGAATGAAGGAGGAGCATATACGATGGAAATTAAAAAGTTTAATGAATCCCAGGAAATGTTGAAAAAGAAATAATTATGAAAAAGATATTAGTAGTACTTGTAATGGTGGTATCATCCACACAACTGTTTGCGCAAGGTGACGTCATCAGCAGTTTGTTTGAGAAATACTATGATGATGAAAATTTCACCAAGGTATCTGTATCGAGTAAAATGTTTAACCTATTTACCAAAATAGAGCCTGGGGATGAAAACGAAAAAGAAATTCTCGATGCTATAAGTAAATTAAAAGGGCTGAAAGTTTTGGCCGCTGATAGTGTCAAAAACCCCAAAAAGATGTACGATGAGGTAGTAAAAAAAATATCAACCAATGGGTATGATGAATTAATGGAGGTAAAAGATGCCGAGGAGAATATGAAGTTTATGATCCATGAAAAAGGCAATATCATTAATGAATTAGTAATGGTAGTAGGTGGTAAAAAACACTTTGTAGTAATTAGCTTGTACGGAGAAATTGATTTGAAGAATATTTCTAAACTTTCTAAAAGCATGAATGTAAAAGGCATGGAATATTTGCAAAACATGGACGACCATGAACACAAATCATCGCAGGAAAAATAAATAAGCATCATAAATGAAAAACATCATTTTAATATGCATCACTATCTTCATCCTTGCCGGTTGCGCTCCTAAAGACCGGCTGGGTGATTTTTTGGAAGAGCATAAAACAAGAGATTCATATTTTCTTTATCCATCCACTTTACGAATGGTTAACCTTGAAAACAACCAGGAATTTAATGACATGATTAAAGATCTGGAAAGAGGAAGATATACTACCTATCCTAAAAGTGATGCGTTTAAAACCCAAATTAGAGAACTCCAAAAGGCTTTGATAAATGATGGCTATGAGGAAGTATTGGAAATTAAAAACAAAGAAATTCAGGCAAGGGTATTATTGATGGAGCGGAAAACACCTATTCTCTTTGCAACTATTTATGATAAAGAAAATGTCCATTTGCTAGAAATAAAAGGGCTGATCAACCCGGTTAAAATTCCGGATCTGATGCAGAGCTTTAATGATGAGCAGTTCCTGAACATATTTAAACTTGGAAACCGAGGGAACCAAAACCATAACCATAACAACCCACATAGTGAACATACTGAAAATCAACAACCTCAATAGACGATACGGGAAAATACATGCTGTTAATAATTTGTCTCTGGAAGTAGCGGAGGGGAATGTATATGGGATTCTTGGTCCCAATGGAAGTGGGAAAACCACGACCCTCGGGATGATCCTTGATGTAGTTTCACCTACTTCAGGCTCCTATCAATGGTTTGGTGATGAAAAAAATAGTCAAGCCCGCAAGAAAATTGGGGCCATATTGGAGATGCCTGCATTTTATCCTTATCTGTCCGCCAAAAGAAATTTACGCATCGCGGCTGAAATCAAAGAAAAAGGAAAAGACCGCATTAATGAAGTACTCAGGCAGGTAGGTCTCTATGACAGAAGGAATGATAAGTTTAAAACCTATTCCTTAGGCATGAAACAGCGGCTTTCCATAGCTTCGGCGTTGTTGGCTGATCCGCCTGTTTTAATTTTAGATGAACCAACGAATGGTCTGGATCCACAGGGAATAGCCGAAATACGGGAGTTAATCAAGTCGATAGCCGCCAATGGAAAAACCATTTTATTTGCCAGCCATATCCTTGATGAAGTCCAGAAGGTTTGCACCCATTTTGCTGTGTTGAAGTTTGGCAGAAAAATTTATGATGGATCTGTGGAGGAGGCCATGAAACAAAAACAGGTGGTTGAATTACGATCAGAAGATATCCAAAATCTTCAAAGCGTTCTGAATGAATTTAATGCGGTAGAAAAAATCACCGAGCTTCCGGATTCTCTGGAGGTTCACTTAAATAACGGTGCAGATATTCTCTCCATGCACCAATTTTTAATTGATCGGGGCATTATCCTAACTCATTTAACCGAACAAAAAATAAGTCTTGAAAAGAAATTTTTATCAATCCTAGAAGAATCCAATGATCCGACTGCTTAACATCGAATGGCTAAAACTGAAAAATTATAGAGTATTCTGGATACTCGCTGGAATGTACTTCATTGGGTTGCTATTTATTTTATCCAGTGGTATGTTTTTTATGGAGTTCCTCAAAAATCAAGGAGCTGAAGTTGAAGGTATTGATCCAACCATCCTTCCTCTCTATGATTTTCCGGATGTTTGGCACAACATGACCTATATCGCTACTTTCTTCAAGCTTTTCTTATCTTTTATTGTGGTGATATCTGTTACGAATGAAATCACATACCGAACCATTCGGCAAAATGTGATTGATGGATTAAATAAATATGAATTTTGGCAATCTAAATTCTTGTTAATTATAACTCTTGCTGCCTTAGGTACAGTATTCTTATTCTTAGAGGGGATTACCACGGGTCTTATTTATTCACATGTACAAGGTGTCGAATATATGTTTAAGGATTTGGGTTTTTTGTTGGCCTATTTCTTAGAAGTATGCACCTATCTTTCCTTTGCCATGCTATTGTCATTGCTGATCAAAAAGTCGGGCTTCGTCATCGTGTTTTTATTTATGTACACCTTGATGTTTGAACCTTTTATTACCATTAATATGGAACACAATCGGCATATACCCGATACCATGGATTGGATTGTACCTTTCCTACCTATAAAATCTCTAAATAATTTAATCCGGGTTCCTTTTACTAAGTACATTTTCCAGGAAACGCAGGACTATGTAGCGATCGTCGATATTATAATTGTAACAGGTTGGCTCTTTGTTTATAATGGCGTGTCATTTTTATTGCTGAAAAAGCGAGATGTGTAGCCAAACCTTGTTAATGGTCGAAGACCTTAACAATGGTTAGTCCGGAAATATTCTCTACACTTTTCAAATATTGAAATCAAGAATTGTTAATCATCATCACTTCTATGAAAACGATTGCCAAGGTCTTCAACCATTGGCAACGTAGCTAACCTTGTTAATGGTCGAAGACCTTAACAATGGTTGATCAGAAGAGGTTCCTTACACTTTTAAGTCAAAGCACTTTATTCTTCTAAACTAAGATTATGCCCCAATTGCAATTCTTCTCCTTGCAATTCATGAAAATTGATGTAAAACTCTTTATTACCAAACCAGTCCAACACTTGTTTTCTTTTCAGGTTTGTAGGTTTTGAAGATAAATGGCTGGCATAAGATGAATACCTGTAATTTTTATAATCAGTGGATATAGTATGCTTCAACGGGTTGAGGTGGATATATGCTACTAACTGACTGAAATAATCATCATTTTCAATTTCTATCCTGCGAAAAGGTGATTCAAATAAGCTTCCAGTTCTCTTTGTTTGGGTATTAAATATTTGTGCATATCCATTAAACAAATGTGAAAACTGCCGACTGATAAAATTTTCGTACGATTGAATTACTTTTCCATTATAATTTGTTCTTAAAACAGCTTCTATTTCCTCAATAAAATTGACCTGAATGAGAAAATGAAAATGATTGTTCAATAAGCAATAAGAATAGGTTTTAACAAAAGGGCTGACATGCTTTAGATATTTCTGTAGAAATTATTGATAATGTATGTCTTGAAGGAATATTTTATTTCCATCAATACCTCTATTGTAAATGTGAAAGTATTTTCCGGGAGTTAGTGGTTGAATATTTGATTTCATAATTTGGTTGATGTAGGGAAAAAATGATAGCATTAATCTACATAAGAATATTACGATTGCAAAAGTATGGGTAAAACCTTGTTAATGGTCGCAGACCTTAACAATGGTTTTTCATTGAAAAGTATTCAACTTTTCAGAGCGTTTAATACTCCTTCTATTTTACTGGTATCGGGGGAATAGCTCTTGCCCATTTCTAATGACTTTTCACTTTTTAATTTCCTTGCTGTAAAGTGCAAAGCATCGATTCCAATATTTTGAAACTGGCGAGCATTATCTGCATTTATGCCACTACCTGCCATGATCTGTATTTTTCCATTAGCATGTTCTAATAGGTCTTCAATTTTCTTGATACCATCAATAGCTTTTTGCTGTTTTCCTGACGTCAATATTCGATCAAACCCTAAGTCTATAATTTCCATTAAAGATTTGTTAGGATTTTTAACTAAATCGAAAGCCCGATGAAAGGTAGTGTTGAGATTAAATGATTGCGCTATTTTGATTAGAATTCGATTAGCTGCGATGTTTATTTGATCAAATCGATCTAACATACCAAATACAACCCCATTTGCACCGAGCTCTGCTGCGATATGAATATCTTTTTGCATAATTTTTAATTCATCAGAAGAATACACAAAATTTCCTCCCCTGGGGCGGATCATAACATGAGTTTCAATACCTGCAATAGAAGAACATTTTTGAATCAATCCGGCTGATGGGGTTATACCTCCTATCGACAATGCGGAACACAACTCAATTCTATCGAAATGATAATGATGTGCTATTACAGCTTCCGCAAATGAATCGATGCACAATTCTAATTTCACCTGTTATTCATATTTTTTCTTGAAGGATACATCCACCATTTTTTCTTCTTGTGAAGTTTTCAAAGCGAAATTAAAACCATTGTAAATGCTATATCCTCCATATTCGCCATTCTTATTAAGTGCCAGAAATCCTACCTGTAATTTTTTTATGATACGATGCTTTTTAATGATTCTTTCTACCGCCAATTTGCAGGCTTCTTCAGGAGATTTACCTTGCCGCATTAGTTCAACAATGATGGCACTTCCAGCTATTCGAATCACAGCTTCGCCCACACCTGTGGCACATGCCGCACCTACCTCATTATCGACAAATAAACCCGCACCGATAATTGGTGAATCACCTACCCGGCCATGAAGTTTATAGGCTAATCCACTAGTAGTACAAGCACCCGATAAATTACCGTGATCATCAAGGGCAAGCATACCTATGGTATCATGATTTTCAATGTTACCTACAGGTTTGTATTGTGAAGACTTTAACCATTCTTTCCACTCTTTTTTGGCAGCTTCTGTCAACAGGTTCGTTTTTTTAAAGCCTTTTTGTATGGCAAAACGATATGCCCCTACACCGGAAAGCATGACATGGGGTGTATCTTCCATCACTTTTCTAGCCACAGAAATTGGATTCTCAATATGTTGTAAAAATGAAACCGAGCCACATTGATTTTGATGATCCATAATGCAGGCATCAAGCGTAACATTTCCATCGCGATCTGGTAATCCACCTAACCCTACGCTTCTATTATTTGGATCTGATTCTGGAATTCTGACTCCTGCCTCCACAGCATCCAATGCTGAACCATTGTTCTTTAATATATTCCAAGCAGCTTTATTGGCATCCAGCCCATGATTCCATGTGGAAATCACAATTGGTTTATTTGCTTTAATAGGGCTCTTTTGCTTAAAGTTAAAACCGGAAGAAAGCATCGTCAACATCCCTCCAAAAGCTGATATTTTGATAAATTCCCTTCTCTTGTTCATATGAAATTTGGTGGTTTTAAATTACAGGAATTACTGATCAGTGTTATCCTGAAGGGATGTTCCAAGAATTTCTGCTATGCGATTAAATCGTTGAATGAGTTTAGGTTTGTCCTTACTAAAGCCTAGATATAACTTTTCTCCGTCCGAGAGCTTAACAAATGCATTGTACTCAATGCTTTTTTTAGTCATATGTTGCATGGTGTGTGCAGTGTATATTTTTTGGCTGTATTTTCCGGCATTGACATAGATCATATCAATGGATTGATAAGGTTTTTTTTCTCCAAATTTGATAAAAAGAAATGACCGATAGGGTTTATATAATTTTTCCAATGGATAAAACACTACACCATCCCTTCCGGTAAATATCAGCAATGCTAAAAGTATAATAATCGGACCGATAAATACATTTACGGTGAGTGCCGCTAATCCTCCCAATAATAATGCTATTCCCAAAAACTGAAACTGAGGAGGGAAAAGCAGGTCACCCAATATATTTATTTTTCTAATGGGATTACTGTCAGACATAACAAAGGCATTTATTTTATATTAAACAGCATTTTTTTCTTTTTGAATCTTTTAGACCAAATCATAATAGCCGGAACATATAGTCCGTAAGTCATTCCACTCAGAATGGATGCAAACGTGATAGATAATCCTTTCAGGCTAAAAGCAAATAATATTGAAACCGAAGGGACAGCAAACATCAGGATCATCCTGTTACGTTGCTGTCGGGTAAGGAATAATTCGTATTCCGATAATTCTAACTGCTCATTCTTTTTAATGGCCATTTCATAGAAAAAAAACAATGTGATGTAAAGGGCTGCAGCTACAAATCCATAATAGATCATTAAATCTGGCATTCTCACAGGATCTAATTGTGTATTGAGGTCCAATCTAAAATAGAATTCAGATAATACCAGACTTAAAAACCGCAATGGATACACATAAAATATAATTAATGAAATAAAGGCTACATTGATTATTTTAAAAGCTAACTCATTCAATCCATACATGCGCGAAAAACTCGCGTGTTCGTTCCAAAACAACACAAGAATAATGATGCTGATTAAAAATGCCGGAAATGTTTTAGTAAAATTTAATAGCGCATCAAATGAATTGGGGTTGGTAATATTAAAAATAAGGAGTGTAATAGCGATTCCGAAAACGGCATCTGTTAGATTGTCAAGCCTCGATGGAGATTCTCCCCGATAGGTAATTCCCGGATCCTTTTTTTTCCATTCGCCCATAATTCTTTTCATAGCATTGTCGGTATTTCACAGTAAGTAAAATCATGGAGAATATACCTCAATTTTTTATGTAGTAAAAACAGCTATACACTTTTATACTTCAAAGAAGAATAAATATGAAAAGTAAGTGATAAAGACCGTAAAAAGTAAGATGGCTTCCCAACGATCCAATTTTTGTTTAATTCCTGTAAACATGGCTATAAATAGAATAATGGTTCCCCCCATGATCAGGTAAATGGTTATATTAAAAGAAGGATCGAAAAGTATGGGTTTAACTAATGCACTGGCACCTAAAATAAAGAAGAGATTGAAAATGTTGGAGCCAATGATATTTCCCACAGCAAGGTCAATATTGTTTTTTCTGGCGGCCACGATGGATGTAACAAGTTCAGGAAGTGAAGTACCGATGGCAATAATGGTGAGGCCAATGATTCTTTCACTAACACCAAAACCGATGGCTATTTCAGTAGCATAATCTACCACTAATTTTCCTCCATATATAAGTCCAACAAAACCAAAAAGGATATAACCCACTAACTTTAGGATTGAATATTCTTTTTTGGGAGCTGTTTCAACACGATCATCTCGTTTGAGTTGGGTAAAAACATAAATCAAGAACAAAAGAAAAAAGACCAACATAATGGATCCATCCAACCGATTAAATATGCTTTCTTCAGATCCGAATATCAATACATCATTTGCCAGGATAAACACCAGCATCATAGCAAACAATGACACAGGAATCTCTTTCCAAACGGTACTGGATTTCACTGCTAGTGGGGTAATAATCCCGGAAATACCAAGGATTGCGAAGAGGTTAAACAGGTTGCTACCCAGCACATTTCCGAATACTATTTCCTGATGATTTTCAAATGCCGCTACTACATTGACTACCAATTCGGGTGCAGAGGTCCCAAAAGCAACAATTGTTAATCCTATGGCAAGATCAGAAACATGGTATTTTTTAGCTAGTAAAGAAGAGCCGTGTACTAACCAATCAGCACCTTTAATCAAAAGGATAAAACCAATAAATAAAATCAGGAAGTTTAATGTCATTGATGCCTGTTGCGGATTGTCAATTGATTTTGAAATTACATTTTTTTAATATGAATCCACAACCATATAGTAGGAAGAAAAAAATCCCTTTCTGAAAAATTTCAAAAAGGGATTGAACCGCTTTAATATATTGATCTCAATCTATTCACTTTTGAGCAAGGCATTTTTAAAATACGTGCCTTGTGGTGTAGGTTTAAATGTCCAGTCATAAAATAACATTGGCGACCAGTTTGGGTCAAATACCCAAGCTACCCATGAAATACCTCTTTCTTTGCAATATTTTGTAATGGCATCTCCGTATGATTCGTCGCTTATCACTGGTATGTGAGCCCCACGTTCACCTTCATGGCAAAACCCAATTTCAGTTAATATCACAGGATATTTTTCAGCCACGAAACCCCAATCCTTTGTCCATTTATTTTCCCATGGGGCATTTCTTTTTTGTGGATATGGATGGCTAACATAGCCTATACCTTCGGCATCAATGGGATTCTTTTTTATCTGGGTAAGGTCATACGCCCAATTCCAACCAGCGACTAGTGGAACTGCTTCCGACCCATTTGCCCGTATAATGGTAATCATTTCTTCCACTAGCTTTTTCCACTCCTTCCATGAACAGCTTCCTAATTGATGATGCATGGTAGTAGGCTCATTAAACACTTCATAAAATGCCATCGTATTATTTCCCTTGAAATGTTGAGAGATAGTTCTCCAAAATTCAAAAGTTTCTTTTTGCGTAGTTTCGTACATGGCGGATTGATACATTTCGGTTTGTAAATTTCCAATCACATGCCAATCGATAATTACATATAGATCCAACTCTGCAGCCCACTCAGCAGCCTGATCCAGAAGTTCCAGGTACTTTTCTTCACCTAGTTTCCTCCATGCGGTAGGATGAACCGGAAGTCGGACAATATTAGCCCCCCAGTTTTTTATTTCCTGGAAATAGGCTTTATCCCAATGTTCGTCTTTTAAAAGTTTGGCTGGATCACTGGCATTCAAGCCACGAAAAACAAATACTTTTCCCGTTTCATCAACAAAATTATTTTTGTCGACTTTGATCTGTGGCACATTGTTTTGAGCAATAGCAGATGAAATAATTGATATTGTCAGCAACAATGAAAACAAAAAATTTGATACTGATTTCATATAGTTAAGCAATTTGAACGATGAATAAATCGATACTAAAAAGTTTAGGGGATAAGTTCGATACAATGATACCTGAATTTTTAGTAAAGGTTGGATTCAAAATGATTATAACTTAGGCTGTAAATGTTAAATAAAGCTGGTTAGAATATTTTGGTGTTCAGCTCTCTTATAAAAATGTTGTTATAACTTTTATGAAGGACTAAATATTGGATGATAAACAATTTGTTAACAATTATCTTTAGAAACTCATGGTGATCATGCTTTTAATATGTGTTATTGCAATGAATTCTAAACATTAAAATCTTGGCCAGACAGATTTAAAGATTGGTTATTTGATTCAGTATTATTAGATAGCAGCAAAAAGTAAGTCATATCTCATTATTATGTCAAAAGCTATACAGGAACTTAAGCACCTGGAAGAATTACTGAAAAAGGAGCAGCAGGAAGATCGAGAACAGTATAACAAAAAAGTATTGTCAGTTTCCATCAAAGACCGAATTGCCCAGGGAATATGTTGGTCGCCCGTGCATATCAAAAAGCAATATTACGGTACTGCCGAGCGGCTGATTCTTGAACTGGAAAATGGTGGAAATAAAGATGTGGAACATACATTTCAGTCTGGTGCGGTTGTTTCATTATTTAATTCTTATCAGCAAAGTACTGATAATTTATCGGTACAGGGAGTAATCAATTATCTCAAAAAACAAGTGATGGTGGTTACGCTCAATGAGGATGAGTTGCCCGATTGGATATACGATGGAAAATTAAGTGTACAATTAATGTTTGATGAGGGGAGCTATCGCGAAATGTTTAATGCTCTCCGAAAAGTAAGAAAGGCGGAAAAAGGCAGACTTGCTGAGCTAAGGGAAATTTTGCTTGGGCATCAACCGCCTTCTTTTACCAGGTGCAATTTTTCAGACACACCTCTACTTAATAGTTCTCAAAATTTAGCCATTCGAAAAATTTTGGAAGCCAATGATGTTTCCATCATTCACGGCCCCCCTGGAACGGGTAAAACTACCACACTTGTGGAAGCCATTCGTTTGACCTTGCAAGATGAGCATCAGGTGCTGGTATGTGCCCAAAGTAATACGGCAGTTGACTTGCTTACTGAAAAACTTCACGATAATAATCTTTCCGTGATGCGTCTTGGTCATCCGGCACGTGTTACAGAAAAATTATTGCACCTGACATTGGATGCTAAAATTGCCGAGCATGAAAGTTTTCGGGAAATTAAAAAACTTCGCAAAAAAGCGGAAGAATTCAGGCGATTGGCTAGAAAATACAAGCGTAATTTTGGGCGTTCAGAAAGAGAACAGCGTAAACTAATGTTTCAGGAAGCCCATAATATTCTTAATCAGGCGGATTTATTGGAGCATTATATCACAAGTGACCTAATGAACAAAAGCCAGGTAATAACCTGTACACTCGTGGCTTCGGAGCATTATTTATTAAAAGGAATGACCTTCTCTACGCTATTCATTGATGAAGCCGGGCAGGCATTGGAGCCGGCTTGTTGGATTCCCATCACCAAAGCGGAAAGAGTAGTGATGGCGGGAGATCATTTTCAATTGCCCCCTACTATCAAATCATTTGATGCTGGCAGATCCGGATTAGAAGAAACGCTATTTGAAAAAATTGCGAAGCGACAAAAGGTTGATACGATGCTAACCGAACAGTATCGGATGAATGAAAAGATCATGGGTTTTTCCAGCGCAGAATTTTATAAAGAAAAATTAACTGCAAATGAAAAGAACAAAACGTGGAAGTTAATGGAGGATGATGAGCCGATTACTTTTATTGATACTGCCGGATGTGGGTTTGCTGAACATTCCGAAAAGGAAAGTAAAAGTACGGCTAATAAAGATGAAGCAATGTTGACATGTACGGTGCTGCAAACTATACTATCAAGTTTTGCCAAGGACATTCAAGACGAATGTAGCATCGGTATCATTACTCCCTACAAAGCGCAGCTTCATTTATTGAGAGAGCTAATCCTGGATGATGCTCCGGAAATTTTTTCAAATATTGATATAAGTGTGAATACGGTAGATGCGTTTCAAGGCCAGGAGCGTGATGTGATCATCATTAGTTTAGTGAGAAGTAATGATAAAGGGGAAATTGGGTTTTTGAAGGACACCAGAAGAATGAATGTAGCTATGACCAGGGCGAAGAAAAAACTAATTGTAATTGGGGATAGTGCCACCATTGGTAATTTCCCTTTTTATACCCGGTTTTTAAATTATGCTGGGGAAAACGGAAGTTATCAAAGTGCTTTTGAATACATGGAATATTAGCCTTTCATCTCCAGTACAATCTGCATGTATCTACCCAGCTTTCCTTCAGGAAAACCTTTTCTTCGAAACCAAATTAAATATTCTACAGGAAGGGAAGTAAGCTTTCTGCCTTTAAATTTTCCGAAAGGCATAGTGTAGGATAATAACTCTTTAAGCTCTTTTTTCGCCTGTTCGTCGATTAAATCATCATTTATCATTTACTTTTTATTATTTTAAATTATTTACAAATAAATGCAATTAAGATTCGTTAGAATACACTTGATTAATTGTAAATAACGAATCCAAAAGTTAACCCTTATACCTAATAATACCTATCATAATAATTGAAGGGACGATTTTTTTAGTAAAATGAAAGAATCAGTTAACTTTAGATAGGGAATATGAGCGCCAACACAAAACAAATGCAAACTTTTGATTTCGCTGAGTCATTTTTTAATTACTCCCTTGAATTATTATGTGTAGCCAATCCGGAAGGATATTTTGTGAAGCTCAACCCTAAATGGAGTGAGGTGCTTGGTTTTGCCATAAGCGATATGTTAAATTCCCCATTTGTTGATTTTATTCATCCGGAAGATAGAGATGCTTCACTTGATCAACTAAGCAATGTATTAAAGGGAGGCGAGGTACACGGGTTTGTAAACCGGTTTCGAACAAAAAACAATGAGTATAAGTGGTTAGAATGGAATGCACATTTTTTAGAAAATGAAAACCTGGTTCTTGCCTCAGCGCGCGATATAAGTGACCGAATTTTAATTGGTGAGAAAGTGCGTGAGAACGAATATAAACTAGATCTGTTAATAAAATATTCAAGTTCGGCGGTTGCACTGGTTGACAATGAACTGAGGTTTGAGTTTGTCAGTGAAAAGTGGAAAAAGGAAGTCAGAAAAAATGAAAAAGAACTCATCGGAAAAAATATCCTCGATTTATTTCCACACCTTAAGTCAGATAAGAAATGGGAAGCTATAATTTCCAGCAGTCGTGAAGGAAAAATAAACAGGGGATTTCAGGATAAAGTAATCAATCAAAAAGGTCATGTCGGATGGTACAATTGGGAATTGCGCCCATGGTATAACCAAAAAAATGAAATAGCTGGTCTCTATATCTCTATCGAAAATGTAACTGAGATGATGGAGAGTCATATTAAGCTACGCAATAGTGAGCGAATGCTTAAAGAATCTCAGAAAATTGCCAAGCTGGGAAGCTGGGAATACGACCCATACACCGGTGATGTGGAATGGAATGATGAAATGTATGAAATTCTGGGTGTAGATCGGGAAGACCATGATGGTAAAATTGATTTATTATTTGAACTAGCCCATCCTGATGATCGAGACCGGTTAAGAGCTACGGTTAAGAAATCATCTGAAGTAAAAAACACTGTGCCGATAGAATATCGAACCATCACACCTATGGGAGAAATCAGGCACTTGTATGCCAGAGGGGGAAGTCAATTGGATGATAAGGGCAAGGTGATGAAATTTTACGGAACTTTTCAGGATATCACAGATCAAAAATTAACTGAGCAGGCCATCATTAATTCCGAAAAAAAATTCCGAGGAATCCTCGAAGCTGGCCCGGATGCCTTTTTGATTATTAATAGTGAAGGTTTGATAGATTTAGCAAATAAGAAGGCTGAAAAACTATTTGGCTACAGTAAAGAACAGTTTAAAAACCAAAAGCTGGAAATTTTCATCCGGGAAAATTATAAAAATGATGCCGAGTGCTTAAAGAAATATTTTAGTCCTGATTCATTGAAAGAGAATAGTACCATGGAGCTGGTGGGAGTAAATAAAAATGGAAATAAATTTCCAGTAGAAGTGAGTATAAATCCTTTGGAAACGGAGCTGGGTCTGTTTTTTAATATGGCAATACGGGATATCACTGAAAGAAAAAATGCAGAGAATTTACATCAAATAAAAACCGAAGAGCTGGAAATAAAAAATAAGGAGTTGGAGCAATTCGCATTTGTAGCATCACATGATTTGCAGGAACCATTACAGACGATCTCGAGTTTTGTGGATCTGATTGGCAAAGAATACCAAGGTAAACTGGATGGCTCCGCAGACAAATATATTTCATTCATAACAGATGCTACCAGCAGAATGAAAATATTGATTAAAAGCTTGCTCGACTATTCCAGAATTGGCAGGTCCCAGGACTTCGATCAAGTGGACTGTAATCAACTAGTCAGGCTGATTATTGAAGACTTAAGTACAGTTATCTTTGACTCTAATGCCAAAATAAACATTGAGAAATTACCTATCATTTTAGGCCACGAATATGAATTGAAACTCGTATTTCAGAATTTAATAAGTAATGCCATTAAATTTTGTGCACCAGATACTATTCCGGAGATTACCATTAACGCAGAAAAAGAAGAGGATTGCTGGAAATTTATGGTGCAAGACAATGGAATTGGTATAGATAAAAAACACAAAGACAAAATTTTCGTAATATTTCAGCGACTCCACAATAGAAAAGCATATGAAGGGGCAGGTATAGGTTTGGCACATTGCAAAAAAATTGTCGAACTTCACGGAGGAAAGATTTGGGTTGTATCAGAAGCTGGAAAGGGAAGTACTTTTTATTTTACGATTAAGGTGTAGTGTATGAAAAAACTGAATTGTGTATTGTTGGTTGATGATGATGAGCCGACCAATTTTTTAAATAAACTAACTTTAAAGAAATTAGGATGTGCTACCAATATAGTGACAGTATTTGATGGACAGGAAGCCCTTGATTACCTTGAAGAGCATAAAAATTCAAATACCCCTGAATTAATATTTTTGGATATCAATATGCCTTTAATGAATGGCTGGGAATTTTTAGAAGAATACCAAAACCTTAAGTTTAATACAAACGATCCTGTGGTAATTATGCTTACCACTTCTATGAATCCGGATGATGAAGAAAAATCAAAGAAGTTTGATTATGTAGCCGGTTTTATGAATAAACCACTCAACCCTGATGAAATAAACAAACTTTTGGAAAAGCATTTTGATCTTTAGCTAAGTCATGATTTCCCTGAGTACAGAAAGCGTTTTAATTTCTTTTAGTTGGTCAAAATGATGCTGATATAAACTAATAATTAAATCCAGGTTATTCAGTTTTTCATTTTTTCCCATGGTGATTTCCCCTCCAAAATTCTGATCCATTAATTGTTGAATTTGTTCAATCGTATTGTCACCTGATTTATGATGGAAATATGCTATTTCATCTAACAACTCTTTTGCCCCAGAAGGGACGATTCCTATAAAACGACCTAGTTTTAATAAAAACTGCAAGTGAAAATGTGATATTCCTAATTCCATAGAGTCTAATATTTGAACAGCATGGTAGATAAAATCAAATTGAGGATAATCCTCTTGCTCTTCCTTAAATATTTTAACCATTATTTCTGTCAGAAATAAGGCGATAGAGGTTTTAGCAATATCAAAAGGTATCGAATGCAGCGCCTCACATATTTTTATTTCAGATATCCGCTGAATATCTTTTTTCTGATTGTGATAACAAACAATATCCAATAAAGTGAAAGGCTGGTAATGGGCGATTTTTGATTTTGCTTTGCTGGATCGTACTCCATTTACTATATACGACTGAAGGCCAAACTCCCTGGTGTAGACCCTGGAAATAATAGATGTTTCCCGGTATTTGATGTAATTGAAAGCAATGGCCTTGGTTTTATATAGCATATTACCTTACTATTTTTATATAGATTTACCTTCGAAAAAACACTTTCTACATCGGGGTTCGTATGCTTCTTTTTCACCTATTACTACTCTTTCAAAAGCATTGATTGTCCGGTAAGAATAGTTAGCCAATCCTCCACATTTCATACAAATGGCCTGAAACTTAGATACATGATCAGCAGTAGCTAATAAATTGGCAACTTGCTGAAATGGCTTGCCTTGAAAATCCATATCTAGTCCTGATATGATCACGCGTTTATTTTTATTGGCCAATGTATTGGCAACACTTACGATGTTTTGATCAAAAAACTGTGCTTCATCTATACCTACCACATCACAGTGATCTGCCAACATCAATATATCATCTGCAAACTCAACCGAAGTGGAGGCAATTTGGGTAGCATTGTGAGTGACCACATTTTCAGCCGAATATCTGGTGTCAATTTTGGGTTTGAAAATTTCCACTTTCAAACCAGCAATTATTGCCCGGTTAAGCCTTCGGATCAGTTCTTCAGTTTTACCGGAAAACATGCAACCGGTGATCATTTCAATCCATCCACCAGCATCCTTTTGATAAACATTATGTACGATTGGGTCAGAAGGCATTCGTTTTATTATCGGTGTAAACGATTACTTTTTCAAAAATTAATATCATTTTTATCAAATGCGAGTGTAAATTTGAAATAAAATACCACATATAAATGGACAGCAATATTAGTTATAGCGACATTAAAAACTATAGTAAGCTATTTACTTCTAAAGTTTTAGATAAATATTATCAAAAGAAAGAAACAATTGGCGGGGAAGAGCTACTATTGCTTACCCCAGTCCAGCAGGTAAATTTATTTGTTGTTTTTGAATTGTTAACTATCTGGAAAAAAGAAGTTAGCCAGTTGCAAAGCCCATATTTCAATTATCAGAATGATAAAGTGCAGGAAGCGCTGCAAAAATTTATGAATGTGCTTTCTAAACATATCGTAGTAAAGCGAGAAGACCTGGAACCCCTGGTAGTGAGGGCTACAGAAAAAGCAATCCTCTTAATTTTCTCTCCTTACCAATATTATAAAAGTGTGTTTAATAGCCCGGATTATTCTCGGCTTTCAATTTCTACGTTGAAAGAGCTTAATAAGTATGTGAAAATTAATAAGCATTTATTAGAAGACATGGTCAGTCATTTTGAAAAGGAAAGTATAGAAGAAGTCTTTAATGAGGATGCATTAACCATTTTTGATGATATATGTGAAAATACGACCGATACTCCGGAAGATTTTGAGATTTATATTACCATGTTCAATGAGATAGCAATGATTGACATTACCCGGTTTTATACAGAGGAAGAACAATTAGAAAGCACATCACCAACAGAGCAAAAGGTAGATAATGACGAAAAGGAATTTCAGAATCTGAATGACAAACTCCAGGTAGAACAGGAAACGCTCGCTGATGTGCATGCTAAAAAAGGTGTAGAAGGATTAAAGAAAAGTATTACCATAAATCAGCGCTTTATGTTTGTCAATGAATTGTTTGATGGCAATTCTGATGAATTTGAATCGGTAGTTTCGTACCTCGATAACTGTGAAGATAAATATGATGCGATGGATTATATCCAGGCTAACTATGCGGAACCAAAAGGTTGGGACCTGGCATCAGAGGAATACGAAGAGTTTGTGGAAGTGATTAGTAAACGGTTTCCTGATTAGCGGTTTGCTGGCTTTTCACATATTCCTTTAGTTGGCTTACCATTTTATTTAAGTTTTTTCTTATCTGCATTTTTAAAAGGGGCTTTAGCAGCCATCCTATTACAGGTATAGGTTTATAGTGCACTTCAATGCGAATATTTGTTTTGTCATGATCTGCGGCAGACAGAATGAAATAAATGATTATATCCTTAAAAACAGGTTGGTGCAAAATCCTTTCTCCATATACCTGATTGCCTCCACCAAAGTCATTTGTGACAGTTTCGAATGTAGCATTGTCGTTCGTAAAAACACAGATATGTTTTGATCCGACACGGTTTACTTTGTTCTTTTCATGTTCAATTTTATCAATATTCGTAATCCACTTTTCCTTGATATTAAAATCCGAAATTATTTGATATACCTCCTGTACAGGTAGGTCAAATGACAAATTCATGTGCTCAGGAGCTTGTGATTTTTCCGGATATTGAATGGGTGGAGGATTTTTAATTTTTGGTTTTAAGTAAGACAGGTCAGCGTAATCAAACTCTACTTTTCCAATTTTTTGGTATTCACCTGATGAATGGTTTATCTCCCCCAAATTACCTTTAGTGGCCAAGGATTTAATTTCGTTTTCAAATCCATTTGCAAATAATACATATTCATCAAATGCGATTTGATTTTTTAACAGGGCATGGGCCAGGATTAAATTTTCACCATAAGGTTTACGTTTGTGCATCACTGTGGTAAAGCCGATTTCTCCTTTCAAGGCAATAAATTTCAATGATAAATTAGCAGCAGATATACATGCCCCACATTGGCAAATCCGTCTGGACTCATATAGTTTTAAATGTTCGTGAAACTTTAGGAATGTTTGCTCGATTTGAGTGATAATATCTTGAACTGAAGGCACTTCATTATGCTTGTAAAATAGAACGGCATCCCCTTCTACTTCAGCCACTTCAAGTTGCAGATGGTCACAATCGATAATTATTTCTAATAATTCTGAAATGATGTGCTGGCCATGGGTTATTTCAGTACTATTGACAAATTCTGTGAAACCAGTAATATCAGGAATAAAAAGAAATGACTTTTGACCCATTAAGAAACTGGCTGAAATGGCACCCGAATTTCCGTATCATCCCATTTTAGTAACATGATGATCGTTTTATTTTTTTCTTCAAACTCAATGGTAAAGATCTCAACGGTATCTTTTAATTTTTCTTTCCACGTTTACCCTAAGCACATCTCGGTCCTCGTTGTAAATGGTACCCCACTGACCAACCTGACTGTTAAAAATGATCGTCCATTCGTCCTGACCAGGAATGGTGAACAAGCTGTATTTTCCTTGTTTTATTAATTGATCATTAATTGTAAAATCCTGGCTGAGCACGATCGTGGTTGCTTCATTGGCGCAGGTTCGCCATACTTCTCCATAGGGTTATAGTTTGCAAAAAACATCTCGCCCATTTTTTGATGGCCTACAGTAATCCACGGATATTTTAGTAGTCCCATTGATGTAAACAGCCTGATCTTCCGGGCTAAATGATTTTGTATAAATTTTACCTCCTACTATAAAAAATATGATAACACTAATAACAATTCCTGAAATGATTAAAATGCGCTTCATGGTATAGATCTTCAATCCTGATGAAAAATTAATATTGGGTTATACGTAAAAATTATTTCTAGATATACTTTTACTAAGTGTATATGTTTCAATTTTAATGAATTAGTTATGCCTGTGGCAAATTTTTAGGTGGTATAGTAAGATTAAAAAATCAAATCATTTAACTTTTTTCGTGTGTAGTTAAACTCCTTCCAAATGTTGTTAAGAATCTCACTTGCTGGTTCCACAGATTGGATCATTCCTGCGACCTGCCCTATTTCTAATTCTCCCTCCTCTAATATACCCTCAAACATTCCACGCTTTGCACGCCCTTTACCTAAAAGATTAATGAGTTCTTCCTTAGATGCACAGCCTAATTCAGCAGCCTTCACCTGATCATAAAATGCATTTTTTATCAGGCGTACTGGCGCTAATTTTTTTAATACTAATTCCGTTTCTCCTTCTTCAGTGGCAATGATCTTATTTTTAAAATTTATATGCGCAGAGGCCTCTTCAGATGCAGCAAAACGGGAGCCTATTTGTACTCCCTCCGCTCCTAAGGCAAAAGCAGCGGACATAGATTTCCCACTTCCAATACCGCCTGCAGCTATTACGGGTATTTTCACTGCTTCTGATACCATTGGTATGAGGCACATCGTAGTAGTTTCTTCCCTTCCATTATGCCCTCCGGCTTCAAAGCCTTCTGCTACGACAGCATCTACCCCGGCATCTTCACTCTTTATGGCAAACTTTTTACTGGATACCACATGCACTACGGTAATTCCCTTCTCTTTTAAAACCGGTGTCCAGGTTTTTGGATTACCCGCTGATGTAAATACAATCTTCACATCATTATTTATGATGACATCCATTAACCTTTCAATTTCGGGATATAGGAGGGGCACATTTACACCAAATGGTTTATGGGTTGCTTTTTTGCATTTAAGGATGTGTTCCTCGAGAATTTCCGGATGCATAGAACCGGAACCAATTAATCCTAAACCGCCTGAATTACTTACAGCAGATGCCAGCTTCCAGCCGCTGCACCACACCATGCCTGCCTGAATTATAGGAATTTCAATTTTAAAAAGTTGTTTAATTCTATTCATATTAATCTGATTTTTATCAGATAAAAACACATTAGCTTACATTTTGCCTGTTGGTGGTGTAATTTTTAAATAAATTTGCCACTCCGTTTATATAATGAAAGCAATAATAAGAAACTTTTTAGTCTGGCGAATAAAGCACATCAATAATAAAACTTTTGGAATGTTTCTCTCCGGAGTGATTGGTGCTATTGCAGGGTTAGCAGCTGTAATTCTTAAACTTTCAGTTCATGGGATTGAGCATTTAATTTTTGATCTCAATTTTGATCTGCTCAAGTATGTTTATCCTTTGCTGGGAATTATTATCACCATTCTTATCTCCAGGTATTACATGGGCGAAAAGCTAGGACATGGCGTATCAGATATCCTTTTTGCCATTTCTAAAAAATTCAGCCTGATGAAGGCCAACAAAATGTACACCCGAATCATCACAAGTGCATTTACTGTTGGCTTTGGAGGCTCTGTAGGGCTGGAGGCACCTATTGTGGTAACGGGCTCTGCTATTGGTTCCAATATTGGGCAATTAATGCACCTTGACTATAAACAACGTACCGTTCTAATTGGCTGTGGTGCAGCAGGGGCAATTGCCGGAATATTTAACAGTCCTATTGCCGGGGTGATATTTGCGAGTGAAGTGATCCTGGCCGGAATAAGTTTCGCTTCATTCATTCCCCTTTTAATTGCTGCTGTTTGTGGATCATTGGTTTCTATGATGCTCTTGGGTGATGATATCCTGTTTTCATTTATTATTAAGGATTCATTCATGGCAAATGACACTTTGTATTATGTTTTATTGGGGATACTTTGTGGAGTTTTATCGGTTTACTTTACCCGAACTACATATTTTGTAGAAATATTTATTACAAAAATAAAAAACTATCTATCAAGAGGAATTGTAGGTGGATTGATATTAGCTGTGTGTATCCTTTTTCTTCCTCCAATATATGGAGAAGGCTATGGGTTTATTAAGACGCTGCTCAATGGTAATTTAGAAGAAGTTCTTTCCTATAGAATGGCGGGTTACGAGCTATCAAATAACCTGAACCTTTGGACGTTTTTTATTAGTCTATTAATTCTTAAACCTATCGCTTCATCTGTGACCATAGCAGCTGGTGGTAGTGGAGGAATATTTGGTCCATCATTATTTTTAGGTGGAGTAGCCGGGTTTACCTTTTCTAATTTTCTCAATACAATAAGTGGAGGAAATATCACCAGCTTAAGCAATTTCACTTTGGTGGGGATGTGTGGAGTGATGAGTGGTGTCTTGCATGCCCCACTAACCGCTATTTTTCTTATCGCCGAAATTACCGGTGGATATACCTTGTTTGTACCATTAATGATTGTTTCAGTGATCAGCTATATTACCAGCTCGTATTTTGAATCGTACTCCATGTACACCAAAAATCTCATTGAGCGTGGTGAATACATCCCTCATGATAAGGATCTGCAATTATTAAGTAAGATTAAATTAAATCCGATTATTGAAAAGGATTTATTGACCATCCATCCGGATAAGACATTGGGAGACCTTGTTAAGCTTGTGAAAAAATCTAAAAGAAATATTTTTCCGGTGGTCGATGAAAACGGGAAGCTACATGGAATTATCACTTTGGATGATATTCGTGAATTGATGTTTGATGAAAAGGAACGAAATGAGATTTATATCAATTCCATCATGCATGATCCTCCGGATTTTATTTCTTCTAAAGAAAGCATGAATTCTGTGATGAATAAGTTTGAAATATCGGAAGCCTGGAACCTTCCGGTAATTGACAATGGAAAATATGTAGGGTTTATTTCAAAATCAAGAGTGTTCAACACTTATCGTACAAAATTACGTCAGGATAAAGCTGAATAATTACGAGTTTTAACATAAAAATTTCGCAACAAAATTTAAAAGTTGTTGTGAACGCGATAATTAAATTTTTGTTAAAAATAATTTGTAAAAATATCTTGCAAAAATGTAAGTGCATAAAAATGAGTTACTTATCCACAAAAGTATTGGTTTAAATATATTTTATAATTAGCTGAAAATTAGATAGTTGTAGTGAATTTTGCTATTGGTGTGGATAACTTATTGGTTTTGTGGATAACTTTTTTATCCTTAACAATTTCATAATTTTTATTATAGTCATAAAGACACTAACAAAATATTCAACCCTAATTTTTAACAAATACAGTTAATATTTTTCTGCAGTAACTGACATATAAATTTCTTACGTAAGAAATTCGTATTTCTCCTGCAATTTTTCACCATTCATATAATATTCGGTCGTCTGAATAACAAAAATTACCCTGAATAAACCATATTTTGTAAATTAGATGTCCCCATTTAAGATTCGCGATATGAAGAAAACAGTACTTCTTATTTTTATGGCGTTACTTATCCACCTTGTGCAGGCACAGGAAGTAAAAGTAATCAAGTATCCGGAGCTACTTGATATGATGCAGAAGGACGAATCTTCGGAAGTGGTCATTTATAATTTTTGGGCTACATGGTGTGCACCATGTGTGAAGGAGATGCCGTATTTTGAAAAAGCAAATACCCAGAATGATGTAACTGTGAAATTTATTTGTCTGGATGATCGCAAAAAATTAGAAGATCGGGTCATTCCATTCCTGAAAAGAAAGAATATTCAATCGCAGGTTTACCTGTTAGATGAAACTGACTATAATGAATTTATTGATAAAGTAGATAATAGATGGTCGGGAGCAATTCCGGCAACAATATTATTTGATCACTCTTCAGATGAAAAGCTCTTTTTTGAAAAGGAGTTTACAGAGGAGGAATTAGAATCTGTAATTAAAAACCAACTCAATTAATGATATGAAGCTAACTTACACTTTACTGGCAGTATTTTGCCTGGCGCTATTTATTAATAGCACTGTTAACACCTCCGAATTAAAAGTAGGAGATAAAGCCCAGGATTTTAAATTAAAAAATGTAGATGGAAAACTGATATCCCTTAGTAGCTATACCGATGTGAAGGGATACATCGTAATCTTTACATGTAATACATGTCCATATGCCATTGCGTATGAAGATCGTATTATAGAATTGCACAAAAAATTTGCTCCAAAAGGATATCCTGTTGTGGCAATTAACCCTAATGATGCAAAAGCAAAACCGGGTGATTCATTAGAAAAAATGAAGGAAAGAGCAAAGGATAAAGAATATCCATTTGTTTACCTCATTGATGAAACACAAGAGACCACAAAGGCATATGGCGCCTCTCGTACACCACATGTATTTCTATTGGATAAGTCGCTAACGGTAAAATATATCGGAGCGATCGATAATAATCATCAGGATGCCAGCGCAGCCGATAAAAAATATGTAGAGGATGCCATAGCTGCTATAAGCAAAGGCAAGGATGCAGATCCTGATTTTACGAAGGCCATTGGCTGTACGATTAAATGGAAAAGCAATTAACCCGAAAAACTCAGATTTTCAATCCAATATCGCCATTGTTTACAGTTTTGTTATGAATAATCCGGGCTAATCATCATCCGAAAAAGCACTCGGAAAAGCACTCGGAGGAAGCATTTTAATCAAGAGTGGCAAAGTGATAAATGTAAATGGAAGCGCAATTATGACGAACGTGGGGATTGTTTTCAACACATCTATTAGTTGCGTTTTTACTTTAACCTTTTCTTCATCTGTAAGGTCATGCTTCGTAGCCTTTTTGAGCAAGACCATTAATTCCTTGCTTTCCTTTAGCTCTTTTTCGACAGCTTTTTTATTTTTTACTAATACCTTTCCTACCCTGTTTGTAAACCGGTCTCGAATGATGTGAAAATTATGTCGCGATTGGAGATAATGTACCTGCTCCCAATTGGTAATGACAAAAGACTCGATAGCGAGCAAACTGCTTTCTAATTCTTCATCAGTAAAATGTAATTTCTTGCCAAGCTTGTGCAAGTAGTCTTTTTCAAGCTCTTTTACTTCTTTGTCTGACCAAACCGTTAGCATGGCTAATTCCAGTAAATATTTTCGTAATAGCCAACTATCAAATTTTGGAAATTCGAGATCCTCTACTTTAATATTTGTGGTTAGGTATTCCATTGCTTCTTTTTCAGCCGTAGGAGATAACCCTGCTGATTGAAGGAAAAACTTAAAAAGTTTTTTTTCTTCGTAGTCAATTGTATTGTCTGCTTGTGATGCAGAGGCAATAATTTTTAAAATGGAAAGTCTTAATTGTTCCTGGTGCTCTTCAAAATCATCTATGGTAACTATTCCATCTTTTTTTTGTATCCAAATGCCATAAAAATAAACATCTAAGAATAACAAGCTATTATAAAAAAAGCCCGCCCAAAAGTTATTTCTTACTCCTGATCGTACCTTAATTCGATTTTGAATGAGGCTTTCTGCAATAAAAATTTCACTTTTTTTCTTCCCAAAAAAATCCTTCTCTTTAATATTAATGTTGGGGTAGGTAGCCTGGTAGAATTCAATCAGCTCTTTGACAGAATGATATACCAGATCTTTAATATTGTTTTTGTTTTGAGGGTCCCTTATCAAATATGAATTATGAATAAAACTATCCAGTAATATAAAAGACAGCTTTTCTGATTCATCCCAATAATTCATTTTGAGATTATAGTTGCCTGGTGGCTGTAGCGGATGCCCATACATTAAACCAGTAGGCTGTATAAGGCGATAAAAATTTTTATCTAAATCCTTTTCTGTCGTACTGAATGATTCAGCAAACTGATCACCATATTTCAATTTGACAATAACGTCTTCCAGAAATTCAGCGTAATTTTTAATCCACCCTTTATTTTTGGGCCTCATCCTGTTTCATTTTATTTATGGGAATGTATCTTTTTATAATTTACACAATAATTAAAAAATTTTTGTAGTATTTGCCACAGTATGATTGGCCTTTTTATCAATAAGCGATTACGAAGATTAATAAGAGCCCTGAGTCTCTCCCTCATTTCCATCTTAATTGGGATTATTGTCTATATGACATTGGAAGGGTTTAATCTCAATGATGCCTTTTACATGACGGTAATTACACTTTCTACCGTTGGTTTTAATGAGGTACAGCCTCTGAGTGATGCAGGGCAGCTATTCACAAGTTTTTATATTATCGGAAACCTGGCCATTTTTGCTTACCTCATTTCTACCATTACCACTTATATTTTTGAAGGAGAACTCAACCAGGCATTAAATATTTATCTCATGGGACAAGAAGTCAAGAAATTAAAAAATCATGTTATTGTTTGTGGCTATGGCCGGAACGGTAGTCGGGTCATTGAGGAGTTAAGTAAAAGCAACCGTAGCTTTATTATTGTTGATAAGGATGAGTCCATATTTGATTCTATGCCAGATAAATATCGGTACATCACCATCATTGGTGATGCCACCCTCGATGAAATATTACTGGAGGCAGGTGTGGACAGGGCATCATCGATTATTACCACATTGCCAAATGATGCAGAAAATGTTTTTATAACGCTCACTTCTAAGGAGCTCAATAAATCTATACGAGTAATCTCCCGGGCCACCGACGAAAAGACTGAAAAGAAACTTTATCGTGCCGGTGCGTCAAATGTCATTATGCCGGATGCATTGGGTGGTGTCCATATGGCCAATATTATTACAAAGCCTTTTGTCATCGAATTGTTGAGCATATTGAATGGAATGACAGAAACTGAATACTTATTGGAGCAGATAAGTTATGATAACCTGAAACCTGAATATCGTGATCGGCCCATCAAAGAACTTGGGATAAGGGAAAAAACGGGAATGTCCATTTTGGGATTTAAAGATCCGGATAAGGGCATGCTTTTTAACCCCGGACCGCATATGAAAATTACCGAAGATGATGTGATTATCCTCCTGGGTTACAAATCGGATGTGATAAAATTCAGGAAGGAATTTGCCATTGATTAATTCCGCACCTTACTATCTTCTTTCACAGATCGTTTGATCATTTCCAGCTGATTGGCATTGTAAATAGCCAGCGATGGTAAATAAGCTTCACTTTCAGCAAGTAGGGTGCTATGTTTCAATTTTTTTGTCAGCAGCTTGAGAGGACCCATAATTTTATTAATGGCCTCAACGAGTTCCACATCTTTTTTTATTTCGGGCACATCCACATCCTCAGGTACAACTTCAGGACTTTCTTTTGCAATTTTTAAGCAGTCATGCACAAAATGTATGGTGTTAGATTTCATTTTTGGAAGAGCTGCTTTTTCTTCGGGAGAGAGCACCACAAGGTCTGGTAGCTTTTTATTAATAAAATCAATAGCCGCTAAAATTTCATTTAAATCTTGTGGAGGAATTTGTGTGCTGATCAGATTACTATAAGTAGCCATAGTAGAATGTTTTTAGTTTTTGGAAGAGCTAAATAATTTACGCATTTCTATAATTAAAAACTGATAAAAACACCTCTATGGTTTCAACATGTAAGGAAAATTTATGATTTAATATTATGGTCTCTTATTTATTAAAATAATTCCCGCCAAAATGGTTATTAATCCGATGATATGATGTAATTGAATGGCTTCCTGATCTATAATTCCCCAAAACAGCGCAACAATAGGTATCAAATAGGTAACACTGCTCGAAAATATGGTGGAACTGATTTTAACCATTTTATTAAAAAGAAATAGAGCCAGACCTGTACCAATTATGCCCAATGCCGCTACAGCAAATATTGCCCATAGAACATCGTCGTTGAATTTTAATGAAGTAAAGGGAGTGAATAATAATAAATAGCCAAGCGCTAATGGCATAACCATGCAAATGGAAACTATGGTTATTCGGGTTGATTTTACAGAAACAAGTTTGTATTTAATGATATTTAAATTAATGCCATACATCAGTGTGGCTAATACTACAAAAAGGGAATGGAAATTAATAGTGGCAAATTGACGTAATGAAAACCCGGCAATAAGTATGAAGGATCCAACCAACCCTAATATTAGCCCAACCACAGAATTTTTTTGAATAGTTTGTTTATAAAACAATACACCAACTATTAGCACCATGGTAGGTGTAAGTGAATTAAGCAGCCCGGCTACAGAACTATTTATTTTTGTCTGAGCCAATGCAAATAAAACAGCCGGTATAAATGATCCGGTCAACCCTACAAAAAACAAATACTTTAATTCATATCGGGAAATACCCCTCAAGTTTTTGATAAAGAATGGCAATAAAAATAGCGAAGCAAAAATTACCCGAAGGGCACCTACCATTGGGGCAGATAATCCAACAAGGCTTTTTTTAATTAGGATAAAAGAAGAACCCCAGATCAGAGATAGTGCAATTAATAAAAACCATGCTTGAAAGTGGTTGCTCTCTTGATCATTTTGGGTCATGCCTGTAATATCTTAGCATGGGCAAAATGCTGTGCAACTTCTTCCAGAATTTCTACTACCTCGCTATATACTTCTGTTTCTACCAATTTTGTTCGGTAAGGTTTAAAATTAGGAATGCCCTTAAAATAATTTGTGTAATGTCGCCGCATTTCAAATAAGCCTTTCCGTTCACCTTTCCACTCAACAGAGAAATCAAGGTGTTTTCTCGTAACATTGACCCGCTCCTGAATTGTTGGTAATGGGAGTTTTTCTCCGGTATTAAAAAAGTGTTTTATTTCATTAAAGATCCAGGGATAACCTATACTGGCCCTGCCGATCATAATGCCATCCACACCATAGGTATCCTTATATTCTAGTGCTTTTTCTGGCGAATCAATATCACCATTTCCAAAAATAGGAATGTGGATTTCCGGGTGATTTTTCACATCAGCGATATAGCTCCAGTCTGCCGTACCTTTATACATTTGCTGGCGTGTTCTCCCATGGATGGTAAGTCCTTGAATCCCCACATCCTGCAAACGCTGAGCTACTTCAATAATCTTAATGTTTTTGTCATCCCAGCCGAGTCTTGTTTTAACAGTTACTGGCTTGTTTACCCGTTTTACAATTTCCGCGGTCATTTCCTGCATCTTGGGGAGATCGAGGAGGATTCCTGCACCTGCACCTTTACATGCTACTTTTTTGACCGGGCACCCGTAATTGATATCGATAATTTCCGGATTAGCCTCCTCTGCAATTGAAGCAGCTTCCCGCATCGATTCAATTTTATCACCAAAAATCTGTATTCCTATTGGCCGTTCGTAGTCATAAATATCCAGCTTTTGTACACTTTTACCGGCATCACGTATTAACCCTTCTGCCGAAATAAATTCTGTAAACATCATGTCAGCACCATTTTCCTTGCATACCGCACGAAATGGTGGATCACTCACATCTTCCATTGGAGCAAGCAGCAATGGAAAATCTCCTAACTCTACATTTCCTATTTTAACCACGTTTCAAAATTTTGACGTAAATTTAGCGCAATTATGGAAAATATTAATGCCGAAAGACTAGTTGCCTATCAACGAAGTCCATATTTATCACTTTTTGTCTTCATTTTACTGTTTATTGGTTCCCTAATTGTAGCTTCTGGCTTAGCACATTTGATTATTAGTTCCACTACGGGACTCGATCAGCAGGATTTGCTAAATGTAGGCGCTGCTGCTGAATTATCTTTAAATGATAAATATGCTATTCTGTTCAACCAGGGAATTATTTCTTTGTTTACATTTTTTCTTCCTCCAGTTTTGTTTTTCACTCTCTATAATAAGTGCCACGTCAGAGAATTAGTAGGAAGTACTTCTAAGCAATACATGCCTTACCTATTTACCGCATTCATCTTCGCCAGCTTTTTTGTAGTCAATTCTTTATTTATTGAACTAAACGAAAGTATGAAGCTGCCGGAATCAATGTCACAGGTAGAAGAAGTAATTCGCAATATGGAAGATCAATTAAAAGAGTTGACAAAAATATTAACTTCTTTTGAAACGCCTGCCTATTTTATGCTTTCGGTATTGGTAGTAGCGCTTATTCCTGCCTTTGGTGAGGAATTACTATTCAGAGGATTGCTACAGAATATCTTTCGTCAGATATTTGGTAACTATCATGTGGCTATTTGGGTAGCAGCATTTTTTTTTAGTGCCATTCATTTTCAATTTTATGGATTCCTGCCGCGGATGTTGCTAGGGGCGCTATTCGGATATTTATATGTTTGGTCTGGGAATATATTATTGCCGGTGTTGGCGCATTTTTTAAATAATTTTCTATCCTTAGCGCTTATGTATGTCTATCAACTGGAAATTACGGAGGTAGATATGGAATCAAGCGAAGCCCCTTCATATTGGGTAATAGGTCTGTTTTTTAGTTTGTTTGTTGTTCTTTTGTATGGATTCTACAAATATTTTAAAGATCTAAAGCTACATAATGGGAAGCTGGAAGAAAGTGTTTGACACGGAAAGGATGCACGAAGCTGAAATTGTAAAGGGAGTGTTAATGGAAAACGATATCCATGCGGTAGTAGTTAACAAAAAGGATTCCTATTATAAGTTTGGCCATTATGAGGTGATGGTAGAAATTGAACAATTATTAAAAGCAATAAAAATAATACAGGATGAAATCCAGTTTGGATAAATATAGTAATCTTACCCAAAGAATAATTGTAGGTTTAACGGGCATGGCTGTTTTTCTTACCGCCATCATTTATAGCCAGTGGACCTATTTCCTTCTGATTTCATTGATCACCCTTTTTTCCATTTTGGAATTTTATAAATTGACGGGATTGGATGGTAAACTTCCCTTGAAATACTGGGGTGCATTTTCAGCTATCTTATTGGTAGTTATTTCATTCTTAGTGGCATCTGATTATCTCCACCCTAAGTATTATTACATAATTCTTCCGGTGGCCACGTCTATATTTTTTATTAAACTATATAGTAAAAGGGATTCAAAGCCATTTTCCAGTATTGCATTCACCTTTTTGGGCATTTTATATATTGGTGTCCCTTTTTCATTGCTCAATATTATTGCCTTTCATTTTGGAACATACAATTATCAAATTATTATCGGAATGCTGTTGCTGATATGGGCGGCAGATACGGGGGCCTATTTTGCGGGAACTAAATTTGGCAAGACTAAACTCTTCGAACGCGTCTCACCAAAAAAATCTTGGGAAGGCCTGATAGGTGGTGCATTGCTCAATTTAATTATTGCATTATCGCTATCCCATTTCTTCGATATTTTACCTGTCTGGAAATGGATCGTTATCGGACTGATAATGGTCATCGGGGGTACATATGGCGATTTGGTTGAATCATTATTTAAAAGAAGCATCGAAATTAAGGATTCCGGAAGGACCATTCCTGGTCACGGAGGTTTTCTTGATCGATTCGATGGTCTGCTTTTAGCCATACCTTTTATTATTGCATTTCTCAAACTATTGTAGCAGTCACAATTGATCTGCGATTTCGATGACATTTATTAGATTATTCACAATATTTTGTCGTTTATGGATTAAAATTTCAAATTGCTTTCCTAATTTAGACCCGCGATAGATACAGCGACAATAACGGTAAGAATATGGCATACATAGAGCCCGCCCCCATAAAGGATAAGGAAAATCCTTTTGAATCAATGATGTTCCGGTTTAAGATTGCAGCAAAACATCTGGGGTTAGATGATGAAGTATATAACGTGCTTAAAAGCCCTGATAAGCAAGTAATTGTTAACCTTCCTATTACCATGGATGATGGAACTCTTCAGGTATTTGAAGGATACAGGGTAATCCACAGTAATATTCTCGGGCCTTCCAAAGGAGGGATTCGGTTTGATGAGCACGTTAATCTTGATGAGGTTAAAGCGTTGGCTGCATGGATGACCTGGAAATGCGCTGTTGTTGAAATCCCTTTTGGTGGTGCTAAAGGAGGAGTAAGATGCAACCCTCGCCAAATGTCATCCGGTGAAATGGAGCGGTTAACCCGAAGTTATACTACGGCAATGCTGGGCGTATTTGGGCCGGATACAGATATTCCGGCTCCTGATATGGGTACAGGACAGCGGGAAATGGCTTGGCTAATGGACCAATATTCTCGTAATAAAGGATTTACTTCCAATGGAGTAGTTACCGGAAAACCATTGGTTTTGGGAGGGTCTTCCGGAAGAATAGAAGCTACCGGGCGTGGTGTGATGATCAGTACCATGTCAGCTATGGAAAAATTGAAAATAAATCCTTATCAATCTACCTGTGTGGTTCAAGGTTTTGGCAATGTAGGCTCATTTGCTGCGCAACTACTCTATGAACGGGGTGTGAAAATCGTAGCGGTGAGTGATATTTCGGGCGGATATTATAATGAAAATGGGATTGATATAGAAAAGGCCATTCATTACAGAAATGAGAACAGAGGTATCCTGGAGGGATTTAAAGGAGCAGAAAAAATCGATGGTGATGACATTTTGACAATGGAAGTAGATGTGCTCGTACCTGCTGCATTAGAAGATGTAATCACTATGTACAATGCGGATAAAATAAAAGCAAAATTAATCATTGAAGGTGCTAATGGTCCCACATCAGCAAAGGCGGATGACATAATTACTGAAAAGGGAATCATGGTGGTTCCTGATATCCTTGCCAATGCGGGAGGTGTTACGGTATCATATTTTGAATGGGTGCAAAACAGGTTAGGCTATAAGTGGACAAAAGAACGGGTTAACCGACGTTCAGACCGGATCATGAAAAGTTCTTTTGACAATGTATATAAAACAGCTTTAAAATATAATGTCTCCATGCGAATAGCCGCTTACATTGTTGCCATTGAGCGGGTATCACAAGCCTACAGTTATCGAGGTGGTTTCTAAAATTTTATTTAATTTTCCACCTGAAAATCTTTTTAATCCATGACCATACATAAAGAAGGGCATAAATTACTGCTTTGGACTATTGTCATTGAAGCAGTTCTTAATATAGTATTGTATTTTTTATTAGGAGAATTCGGAGTTTGGAATCAACTATTGTTGCTAGCCAGCAGTGTTGTATTTATTTTATTCCTACAGTTTTTCAGAAGCCCGGCTATTAATACACCTATAAATCCTAATCAAATAATTGCTCCGGCTGATGGCAAGGTGGTAGTGATAGAAGAAACCAGGGAGAAAGAATACTTAACTGATAAGCGCATTCAATTGTCTATTTTCATGTCGCCAGTTAATGTGCATGTAAACCGAAATCCCGTTTCCGGTATTATCAAATATTTTAAGTATCACCAAGGGCAATACCTTGTAGCCTGGCACCCTAAAGCCAGTACAGAAAATGAACGTACCACATTGGTTTATCAATTAGAAAATGGTATTGAAATAGTCGTACGGCAAATTGCTGGGGCTGTAGCCAGAAGAATAAAATGCTACGTGGAGGAAGGTGAAAAAGTGAAACAAGGCGAGGAGTTTGGCTTTATCAAGTTTGGTTCACGAGTTGATTTATTTCTCCCGCTGGGTACCAAGATAAATGTAAATATTGACGATACGACCACAGCAGGAGAAACAATATTAGCCGAATTGGTTTAATCTACCTTTTATTTTTTCTCGCCATTTTCGATAAATAATCTACTAAGGATCGAAATTGATTTGGCATGGTGGATTCACCAAATTCCCGGGTCATTTTACTCCCGTTTTTTTCAATGGTAATCTTATAGTGAAATTGATCTGGTACACCCGTGTCATTGGATATTTGATGATGCTCGAAAAAGCCCGAGCTATCAATTAACAAGTTGATATCTTCTATGACGTCCTCAGTTAAAGAGTCGCTGGCAATCTCCATGGAAACGGTCATGCCTGCGAATCCTCCTGAACGCTCATACCAAATATGAAATGGCTCGTTCATTACATTTATATTAAATACCAAATATAGTAAGTATAGCTGCAGCACAACCTTTGTTATTTTCTAATCCACCACCATCATTGTCAGGATTATCGTTGTCCTGATCATTTTTGTTTTCTACAGAAATAATGATGCCTACTTTTTCCCATCCGTTTTTAACTGCCTTCTGTTCGGCGCTATTTATTCCAAACAGTTCACCTGCAACAATAAATGTTTGATCCGCTGCTTGCTGAAAATCAGATGTGCTGGTTAGTTTATCTTTTAATGTGACATACCAGATTTTCCCGGCTTTTTCCCAGGCAAATCCGCCCAACTCCAAAGCTATTTCATAAAACGCTTTATTAGGAATTCCGGAATTGATATGTACGCCGCCATTGTCGCTTGTTGTATTAACATAATCATCCATATGGCCAGGCTGAGGGTCTTTACCAAGTACAGGATCATCATAGGCAGTACCTGGTTCCTTCATAGATCGAATGGCCTTTCCATTTACATTCGATGTGAATAGCCCTTCACCAATAAGCCAATCTGCATCACTGGCTTGTTGGTTTTTCATTTTTTGTTTAACAAGCGAACCAAATACATCAGAAAAAGACTCATTTAGCGCACCCGGTTGATTTTGGTACACAAGATTAGCTTCATACTGTGTCACCCCGTGTGTTAACTCATGACCAATGATATCGATGGCAATGGTAAATCGGTTAAAAAGCCGGTCTTCCTCTGGTAGATCTTCATCACCATCTCCATAAACCATCTTTTCCCCATCCCAAAAGGCATTATCATATCCTTTGAGATAATGTACGATTGAAGTTAAGGGTAGCCCATTATCATCAATGGAATTGCGCTCGAAAATATCATGGAATAAATCGTAGGTAACTCCTGCGCCATCATATGCTTCATCCACGGCTTGGTCTCCAGATGGAGGGTCGCCTTCACTTCTGACCAATTCACCAGGGAGGGTACTACCATTTTGGGCATCATAAATTTTACGATCCTTTTTTCCCGGTACTGCCGATGGTTTTGTAGTCAGTGTGGCAGTACGCTTTTTACGAATATCACCTGCGTGTTGAAAGTCTCTTTTAGCTTTTTCGATTTGTTGATCGGTACCGTTTTCAATAATTCTTTCTACCATATGAGGTGGAACGATACATTGTAATGGGTTTCTGTGGTTATGTGACATTTGATATTGGGTTTGGTGCGATGTATAAGTTAATAATAATCAGGTAGTTCTGCTATTAAAAACGACAGAATTTACGCAATATTATAACATAATTAAGGGTAGGTTAATGGGGTAACCTTCATTTAAATTACATCAATATCAAAAAATCAATTCATCAATAAATCAGATGATTACTCAATATGAGGGTACAGTTCACCGTCTTTGAAAATAGGAATTGTACGGCTGGTATTAACGGATACACTGAGCAGATAATCTTTTTCTGTTAGTAGGTGGTTTAACCGGTTGCGATGGGAAGATTTTCTTAAATATTCCGGAAGATCTGATTTTGCCACTTTCCATAAATCAACTGCCGCTTTAGCGGAATCGCATTCTGTTTTAAAACCAGCTTCCAATAATTTCTCAGCCAACGCACCGCCAAATAAGGTGTCTTCCAGGTTAAACAGGTTTTTCCATGAAGCACATAGTATCACTACATTTTCATTTTTAGCTATGAGATGATCAGCAATAGCGTTAACATTCATAAATGCACCCACTAACACTTCATTTGCTTCTTCAGCCACCAGGTTTATGGCTTTGGTTCCATTGGTTGTAGAAAATACAATGGGCTGTCCTTTTAATTTTTCTACAAAAAAATCAGAGGGTGAATTGCCGATGTCCGCAAAGTCAAGCACCTTGCCATCCCGTTCACATGCTACGAGGTATCCTTCTTCTTTTTTCTTTTTAGCTTCTTCAAGGCCTGCTACTGGAATCACACTTTCCACGCCATAATCCATAGCGGCACAGATAGAGGTAGTCGCCCGAAATATATCTGCCACTACTCCAATAAAATTATTTTGGATCAGACGATATTCATATAATTTAGGGGAGAAACATATTTCGATGTGAGGATGTGCCATAGAGTAAAGATTTTGAGGTGCATAATTAATATACCTACAGGAAAATTCCATACACAGAATGAATAAATTCAAAGAATGGGATATCAATCCAATAATTTATATTCTATTTTTGATGTGTCTTATAAATAATGAATCCATAAAACATGAAAATTTATCATAATCCACGATGCCGAAAAAGCCGTGAAACCCTACAGATCATTAACGATGCAGGCAAAGAGGTAGAAATCATTGAGTATCTTAATACGCCACCATCAGTTGATGAATTGAAGGAGATAGTAGGATTGTTGGGGATCAAGCCAGAGGAATTATTGAGAAAAGGCGAAGCAATTTTTAAGGAGAATTTCAAAGGAAAGTCATACTCCGATGATGAGTGGATCAAAATCATGGTAGATAATCCGAAGCTCATCGAGCGGCCAATTGTTATTGAAAATGGAAAAGCTGTGATCGGGAGGCCACCGGAAAGAGTAAAAGACATCATCTAACCTTCATTGATAATTCTCCATTCTTCTGTGATACTTTCGTGAAGTCTTATCACTAGTATTGGTCAATAAACCTATAAATGTCTTCCATTAGATAGATGATGTGGAAGATTTAGGGTAACTATTAGGTTTTAATTTGAACCAATCATGTTATGAGATTTCTACAATTTTCGGCGGTTATTGCCCTATTTATAATTTTTTCATGTTCATTCAGCTTTGGTCAATCTTTCCTTTATAATCAATACAAAGATTTAGAAGGAAACTATACTTCTATTCAAGAAATCAAAGGAGAAAAATTTACTGTTCTTGATTTTTGGGCTACCTGGTGCAAGCCATGTGTTAAGTCCATTCCTGAAATGATAAAAATATATGATGAGTTTAAAAATCAGGGAGTAAATTTTATTGGCGTTGATGTAGATAGCCCAAGGAACCTGGCAAAAGTTCGTCCTTATGCACTCTCAAAAGGAATTAATTATACGGTATTATTAGATACGGAACAGGAAATTATGACAGCAATGAATGTTTCGGTATTGCCCACTTTCATTATTCTCGATCAACAAGGAAAAATAGTTTATACACATGAAGGATTTGTCATTGGTGAAGAAGTAGAAATTCATGAGAAAATAGAACAGTTAATCACCGATGAAAATTAAATTATTAATTCTCCTTAACCTGATCAGTATTGCTGCTATAGGTCAAGTTCAATTTAACGGTTCTAATTTAATGGAATCCCAATTAGGTAATTTACCACAACTCGAACCAAAGGATCAGTATTCTATTTATGATCAGATCAATTTGACATTGCGGTATAAACAATTTAGTCTTCAGAGTCGGATGGAAGGCTATTATCCTTCATTTAAAGATGAAGGTAAATATTTTCGTTTTAGTCAAGTACGTTTTCAATACAATTCGAAAGTGGTAGATGTCACCCTTGGGAATCAATTTACTTCCCTGGGACGAGGGATGTTACTTCGCACTTATGATATCCCAGGGTCAATTTGGGAGACACGTGGGTATAGGGTTCGCTATGGATTTTATCGTGATCTTCTGGGCGGACAAGTAAAAATTAAATTGAAAAAATTTGAGTTGAGCTTGATTCGAGGAGCGGTTTTAAACGTGACGTTACCACCTACTATCAATGATCTCGATCAACGAAGACCTGATATTGTTGATGCAGTTCAAACGAGCTATCGGTTTGGAAAACATAAAATTTCCGCAAGATATATGCGGCACACAACAGATGATTTGATAAACCCTGACGAAAATGTATATGGGCATTACATTGGAATAGACTATGATGGCGCCATCACAAAAAATATTTCCTTATATGGAGAGGTGGCAAAAAAACTAGATCCGGATTCTCCCATTTTCTCTTTTTCAGATGAAGCTGCTTATGCAGGATATGTGGGAATCAATTATGCTGTACTAAATTTTGGCTTTAGTGTAGAATATAAAAATTACCATAATTTTTCATTGGGCGCTGGCATTAACGACCCACCCACTTTAGTAAAAGAACATAGTTACCGTACGCTGAACAGAAGTACACATGTGCCTTCATTGAATGACGAAAGTGGTTATCAATTTGAAGTTTATTACAGCACAACTTCTGGAGGATTGCTAACTATTAATACTTCCCTGGCCAAAAATGAAATATCTGAGAATAATAAACCAGTGTTTAATGAATACTTCGCAGAATACCAGTTTTATATAAAAGAAAGTGCTTTTGCCAAGATTTATGCCGATTATGCCCAGGATCCTTTCACCAATGAATTGCACCGATTTGCCGCAGGTACGAATGTGGATGTTTACCATGAAAAGCTAACATCAACTTTTGAATTAGAATGGCAAAATATTGTTAGACAAGGTATTTCAAGGGCTGAATTTTCTAATTGGATGATTTCCTATACACTGGCAAAGGCTTCAAAATTTAGCGGGACAATATTATTGGAAGCTTCTGGCGATCCAATATTACTGGAAAATAATGATACTCACGTTTTTTACCCATCAACGTCATTCAGCTACCGTCCTAACAGTAAAAATATACTTACATTATTTGTTGGGA
>JBNLGO010000013.1:0-38060 GCA_050306095.1 Cyclobacteriaceae bacterium | reverse complement strand
CTCTGGAATTGCTTATGGCTATCAACCTTCCACCAATGATCTTTTCGTAGGAATGTCTCTTTTGACAGAAGGAGACACAGCGTTTTATGCCATCGATAAATCTGATCTAAATGGGCATATTCCTGATTTTGATTCGCTTTTTACAGATTCTTTAAAAGTAGCTTTTTCAAAAAGTGACTTTCTTAAAACCGAAGCAGGAAACCTTTCAGGTGGGAATAATATCGCTTCAACCATGGGGCTGAGAAATGTTGTGTTATTAGCTGGAGAAAGTAAGAAAATTGCATTCGTGGTGATGGCGGCAAATACCTCCGCAAAACTGGAAACATTGTTGGATCAGGCGCGAATCAAGTATCAACAATACCTGGATGATCCACCATTGGAAGAAATATTTTATGCTTGTCAGGGCGATTCAGCTTTAATTCATTTTGACAATGATCCAACATTTGAAATTTATAAAGATGCAAATCTTACCCAACTTTTAAGTACCACCCAACTTTATAAAACCAACCCAGTTTACCAGGATACCGTTTTTTATGTGGTGAAAATTGAAAATAGCCTTAGAGCGGATAAAAGAAAAATATTGGTAAAACAGCGAATACCAGTAGCTGATTTTTTGGGATATACAGATACTTTACTCATTTCTACTGAGACGTTGGATACGATTACATTTTTTAATCAAAGTTTTGACGCTTCGGCATTTCAATGGGAATTTGGGAATGGGTTTTTTAGCATCAATGAAAATCCAACCACACATTATTCATCATCAGGAGAATATATAGTAAAGCTTAACATCGAAAATGATATCGGATGTATCGACTCAATTGAAAGGAAATTGGTGGTTGCAGCGAGATCAGAGAAACCTCTGATTGAGGATCAATTAATTTGTAAGGCCGGGCAAGCAATTTTTCAGGCAAGTAATTCTTCCTCGATAAATGTTTATACCTCCCAGGATTTGTCGGGCTTGATTTTTACCGGTACAACCTTTACAACACCTCCATTGGATTCAACAACTACCTATTACATTACAAATAATGAAGGTAACGAAAGCCTACCAGTGGAAGTATTGGCACATGTGTCATACCCTCAACTTGATTTTAATGTTGCTTTGGATACGCTAAATTTTAATGAAAAGCATCTCCTTAACATCAACAACACCTCCTTGTTTACGCCCACTTTTTTATGGAACATCAATGGAAATGAATTTGATACAGAAACGATCCAATACAATTACGAAGGTGATAATGAAATAGAAATTGCTTTGATAGGAGAGGATTCAGTAGCATGTATTGACACACTTCAATCCATCATTATTCCCTCTAAAAGCGGAAATTCTATTCTGAAAGATCAGGAAATATGTATTAATGAAATGGTAACGATTAAGCCTGATGGAGGGGAAGTTTTTTACTTTTATACAGATCCTCAATTGACAAATATTATTTATAAAGGAAAAGAATTTAT
Source organism: Cyclobacteriaceae bacterium (assembly GCA_050306095.1). Taxonomy (GTDB): domain Bacteria; phylum Bacteroidota; class Bacteroidia; order Cytophagales; family Cyclobacteriaceae; genus CAJXNP01. Next base: position 36,602 of record JBNLGO010000013.1, on the reverse strand, counting down.
TACTGATCCTCTTAGGGGCGACACCACATTTTATGTCACCAATGTGGATAATTTATTGGAAAGTGATCCCTCGACCATGCAAATAACATTATCCCCTTTGAAATCAGTCATTCAATTAATCCCAGATTCACTAAACCTGGCGGTGAGTAATGCGGCATTAATCCGGGATGAAAGTGTCGGGGCCACAGAGAGTTACTGGTTATTGCCTTCCGGATCAGTCGATTTTAGTAAAGAAATTGAATTAAATATTTCTACAGCTGGAAAGTATTTCTATACCCTCATTGCTAAAAATAGTACCGACTGCGCAGATACCGCTCAAGTTGTTTTACATGCATTTTATATCACAGGCCTTGATGAAAATGTTCAGACGATTATTTACCCTAATCCTGCCAATGAGAAAATCACCATTGAATTGCGACCAGAAAATATTTTGAAGGCAGATTTATTGAATGAGAAGGGAAAAATTATTGAAACACATTCATTTTTAAATCTTCCGAATGATTCTGCGGAAATTGATGTTTCCCATCTGCCAAATGGAATATATTTAGTAAGATTGCAAGGCAGATATCAAACATACGTATCAAAAATAATAGTCGATCATTAGCTTATGAAAAATGTTTTGGCAGAGGTCATTACCATTGGTGATGAGATCCTCTACGGACAAACGCTTGACACAAATTCCCATTTTATCAGTGAAAAGTTAGGGGAGGTAGGAGTAAAAATATGGAGAAAAACTACCATTGCTGATAAAGAAGAAGATATTCTGGCAGCTTTCAAAGAGGCGGAAGATAAAGTAGATATTGTCATTATCACTGGGGGATTGGGCCCTACAAATGACGATCTTACAAAACCATGTTTAGCAAAATATTTTGACTGCCCGATAGAAATCCATGAAAAGGCATTAGAGGAGTTGACTACCTATTTCGAGCAAAGGGGAAGGGAATTGACGGAATTAAATAGAAACCAAGCAGCCCTCCCTACGGCATGTGAAATGATCAGCAATCCTGTTGGTACAGCCCCGGGAATGTGGTTTCATCACAAAGGAAAAGTATTTGTTTCTTTGCCGGGGGTGCCCCACGAAATGAAATATCTAATTGAAAATGAAGTAATCGGACGAGTATTAAAGACATTTCCACTTCCGGTGATTTATCACAAAATGATTAAAACCTGTGGTATTGGCGAGTCATTTTTAGCAGATATAATAAAAGATTGGGAAGACAGCTTGCCCGGTCATTTTAAGCTGGCTTATTTACCAACATTAGGAGAAGTTAAGTTGCGATTAACTGCCACAGGAAAGGAAAGAATTGTGCTTGAAAAAGAAGCCAGATTATTAGTGGAGGAGCTAAAGAATCTGGCTAGCAAATATATATATGGATTTGATGATGATTCACTGGAATCTAAGGTGGGCGAGTTATTAACAAAAAGAGGATTGACAGTTTCTACCGCAGAAAGCTGCACGGGAGGCCACCTGGCCCATACTTTGACAAGTGTACCTGGAAGTTCCCGTTATTATCGGGGATCGGTGATCGCTTATCACAACGATATAAAAACAAAAATGCTTGATGTATCAGGAGCTGTTCTCCAGGAACATGGTGCAGTTAGTGAGGAAACAATAACATTGATGGCGCAGAATGTCCGTGAAAAACTAGGGACTGATATCGGCTTAGCAACCAGTGGTGTGGCTGGTCCAGATGGAGGAACCGAGGAAAAACCGGTTGGCTTAGTTTGGATAGCTTATTCAGATAAAAATGGGACGGAAGTAAAAAAAGTACGGTTTTTAAAAGACCGGATGTTTAATATTCAATATAGCTCTAAGTCAATTTTAACTTTATTATATCGCAAGTTAATGGGGATATCCTAGCTCTTACCTAGGACAAATCCTTTGAATTTCCGTAGGACTGAATGCAAAATTCGGGTTAACCCGGATTATTCACAACAAAGCTGTGAATAATGACGATAAGAGATTGAATAATTCTGGTTTTCAATCCATTATGTCAGGGTTAACCCCGACAGATGCAAAATCTTCGTTCCTCAATTTTGCGGAATGATTTACCAAAAGTCAACATTGACAAACTATTATAACAGTCGTATAAGAATGATTTTGCATATCGTCGGCCCTGTGGGCGAAAAATTCTATGAATTTTTCGGGTTAAAATACTAACTTGGCGGTCGTTAATTCTTAACAAAAAAATACAAACTAAAGATGGCACTAATTGAAGTCGTACTTCCTAAAATGGGCGAAAGTGTGATGGAAGCTACCATTAACACCTGGTTAAAAAAAGTAGGGGATAGCGTAGAGGAAGAAGAACCATTACTTGAAGTTTCTACAGATAAGGTAGATACGGAAGTGCCTTCAGCATTTTCAGGAGTAATCAAAGAAATCCTTATCGAGGAAGGGCAAGTAGCACAAGTAGGTGAGCCGATTGCTATCATTAATTCGGATCAGGAAAATCAATCTACGGCAAATTCCAGCGTAACACCCAAGAAGGAAATATTAAAACCAGCATCAAAGAAAAAGGGTTCAGTTGCTACAGAAGCGACTGCATCTAATGGAAGTTTAACAAATGGGCAGAATAAACTTGGTAGTGTGAAATCCAACCGTTTTTATTCCCCTTTGGTTAAAAACATAGCCAAAGAAGAAAATATTAGTCTGGAGGAGCTGGAACAGGTAGAAGGCAGTGGCAAAGATAACCGAGTAACCAAAGCGGACATTCTTAGCTATATTGAAAACAAAAAAAGTGGTGGAGGTGTAGCTGTTGCAAAAGCTCCGGAAGAGAAAGTTGCTCAACCGAAAGTAGAAGTGTCTATTTCTGCTGAAGATGAAATCATTGAGATGGACAGAATGCGAAAGATCATTGCTGAGCGCATGGTTGAGTCGCGTAGAATATCTGCTCACGTACAATCATTTATTGAAGCTGACGTGACACCTATTGTAAAATGGCGAGAAAATGTAAAAGATGATTTCCTGAAAGCAACCGGGGAAAAGCTCACATTTACACCCGTATTTCTGGATGCTATTATCAAGACGATTAAAGACTTTCCGATGATTAATATTTCTGTGGATGGAACGAATATTATCAAACACAGGAAAGTAAATATTGGGATGGCAGTTGCCCTTCCTACAGGAAATTTGATAGTACCGGTAATTAAAAATGCTGATCAATTAAATCTGGTAGGTTTGGCCAGAAAAGTGAATGACCTGGCGCATCGTGCCAGAAAAAATGAGCTCAATCCTGATGAAGTTACTGGTGGAACATATACCGTAACTAATGTAGGTGGGTTTGGCAGCGTAATGGGTACACCTATTATTTTACAACCGCAAGTGGCAATTATGGCCATTGGAGCCATTGTAAAAAAACCAGCAGTAATTGAGACGCCTGATGGAGATATGATAGGCATACGACACAAGATGTTCCTATCTCATTCGTATGATCACCGGGTGGTAGATGGCATGCTGGGAAGTATGTTTGCCAAGCGAGTGGTAGAATACCTGGAAAGTTTTGATACAAGTATTAAGTTTTAAAAAAGGAATAAATAAAAAGCCCTCAGGAATATTTCCTAAGGGCTTTTTTATGACCTTATTTTAAACTTTCGTTTAAGTCTATTTATTTAATAACTCCACACTTCTTTTGATGAAGGCAGTCAGATCAGCACCTTTCAGCATATTTTGAGAAAGCAACGCCAATTCATAGGTCTCTTTCGCCAAATCTTTTTGCTTAGCTTCATCTTCTAATTTTAAGATCTTATTGATCAGCGCATGATTTCCATTAATAGCAATGTTCAATGTCATTGGCAAGTTGCCCATCATCATAGGTCCACCACCCATTTTTTGCATATCATTCATTCTACGCATGAATTCATTTTGCGTAATGGTCACAGGAAGTTCATCCGTTGATAATGATTCTACAGCTACAGTATGACCTTTATCTTTTACCAACTCTTCAAAGATCTTTTTGACCTTTTCCTGGTCATCTTTACTTAATACGCTTTCTTTTTGCTCATCTTTTTCAATGAGTTTGTCAAGAATGTCAGCATCAACGCGTTTCCAGCTGGTTTTTTCCAGTTTCATCTCGATGCTGTTGACAAAGTGATTGTCAAGCGGGCCATCCAACTTGATCACATCATAACCTCGGGTTTTGGCCGACTGAATGTACGAGTCCTGCGCTTCTGCATCAGAAGTATATAAGTGAACCACTGAATCATTTTTATCAGTTTGAACCGGTTTGATAGCTTCTTTGTATTCATCAAAAGTGTAGAATTTACCATCTACATTTTCAAGAAGGGTGAAGTCTTTTGCTTTTTCGTAAAACTTCTCTTCGCTGATGATCCCGTATTTCACAAATACATTCAAGCTTTCCCATTTTGATTCAAATGACTTTCGATCCTTTTTATACAATTCAGCAAGCTTGTCTGCAACCTTCTTTGTAATGTGTGAGTTGATCTTTTTCACATTTCCATCTGACTGAAGGAAACTTCTCGACACATTTAAAGGAATATCCGGAGAATCAATTACACCATGAAGGAGCATTAAAAATTCAGGAACAACATCCTTAACCTCATCAGTAATAAAAACCTGTTTTGAATATAACTGGATTTTGTTCTTCTGAACTTCTACATCCAATTTGATTTTAGGAAAGTAAAGTATTCCTGTCAGGTTAAATGGATAGTCCACATTCAGATGGATCCAAAAAAGAGGATCTTCCGCGAATGGGTATAGTTCTTTATAAAAAGCCAGGTAATCTTCATCCTTTAATTCTGAAGGGGTTTTCGTCCAAAGTGGAGAAGGATTATTGATCACATTTGGTTTTTTGATTGTTTTCTCTTTATCACCTTCTTTCTCTGGTTTTATTACCTCATCTTTTTCGCCAAAAATGATCGGCGCTGGAAGGAACTTACAATATTTTTCAAGAATCTGGCTAATGCGATAATCCTCTAAAAATTCTTCATTGTCTTCATCAATATGAAGTACAATCTCGGTTCCTCTATCTTTTTTCTTTGCAGCGGTGATTTCAAATTCTGTGCTACCATCGCATGTCCATTTTGCCGCTTCAGCGCCCTCCTGGTATGATTTTGTAATGATATCTACTTTTTTAGATACCATAAACGCACTGTAGAAACCAAGACCGAACATCCCTATGATCTGGCTGGCATCTCCTTTGTCTTTATATTTTTCTACAAACTCTGTAGCACCGGAAAATGCAATTTGATTAATGTATTTTTTTATCTCTTCGGCGGTCATCCCTATACCGCGATCTTTCACCGTAATGGTTTTTTTCTTTTTATCTACACTTACTTCCACATTTAAATCCCCCAGCTCACCTTTAAACTCTCCAATGGAAGAAAGTCGCTGCAGTTTTTGGGTTGCATCTACAGCATTAGATACCAGCTCCCTTAAAAAGATTTCATGATCTGAATAAAGGAATTTTTTAATAATTGGAAATATGTTTTCGGTATGAATAGAAATTGAACCTTTCTCTTGCATAATCTTTTTAAATTTTTTTTGACTGATCATTGCTCGTCAAATTTTATTCCATCCATCATTTTACTGTCATAAGATGAAATATTGACAGTATATTCAGCTACCTGACAACAATGGCAGGATTATTATGTCACATTTAAACACAAAATGGCTCGAATCAGTTAAGAATTGGAGTTGTTATGATTAATTTCAATAAATGAAAGCTGAAGATGCAACCTTCCAAATAATCCTTGCATCTACCCAGTGAGTGTTAAACAAAAAATGCTTCAAACAACGAAGACCTATTCAGAAGAGAGAGTTATTGCAGATTGCAAAAAAGGAAAGTCGAAAGCTCAAAAGGAGCTTTATGATCGACATGCTCCTACTATGCTTGGATTGTGCGTGCGCTATATCAAAAGCAAAGCAGAAGCAGAAGACGTAATGATAGCAGGCTTTATGAAGATCTTTACCAACCTTCATCAATATGAAGGAAAAGGGAGTTTTGAAGGTTGGATGAAGCGAATCATGGTCAATGAATCGCTTATGTACATCCGCAGAAATAAGGCGATGTATGTAGAAGTTGATATTGACCATGCAAATAAAAGTCCCGGAAGTAGTTGGGAACATTTGAAACTGGAAACAGATGATTTGCTAAGACTGATTGAAAGTCTTCCTACAGGCTACAGAACCATTTTTAACCTGTATGCTATCGAAGGGTATAGTCATAAGGAAATTGGGGAAATGCTGGAAATAAGCGAGAGCACCTCCAAATCCCAATTGAGTCGTGCCCGTGTGATTTTGCAAACAAAAGTGATGAAATTAGAAGAGTCTATAAATAAGGACAGACATGAAAGAGTATAAGATGGATGAGTTGTTTCGAGAGAAACTGGCAGTCAGGAAGGAAATACCTTCTGACAAAGCCTGGGAGAAGCTTTCTGCTGAACTGAATAAAAACAAGAAAAAGAAAGCGATGGTGTATTGGTATGCAGCCGCAGGAATAGCGCTTCTATTGGGCTTGGGGTATGCTTTTTTATATCAAACTCCGGTTCATGAAAATCATCATCCGATGGCAGAAAATGAGGCCATAAATCAATATCAGGAAAATAATTTATCAGAAACTGAAATAATTAAAGAAGAAACAGCAGTGGTTGATGCAAATACAATTTCTTCTTCACAGGATAATGTAGAGCCACAGTTAGCGGAATCTGTGCAACCTATACAACGAGAAGAAATAATTACCAACGCTGATATTATTGATGAAACACCTTCAATAAACTTAGATAATAAGGAAGAGGAAGAAAATTTAGCTGAAAATGAAATTGAGAATAAGGGGATCGAAGAATTAGTAGCACAGGAAATAGAACCCGTAGAAGAAAACACTACTCATCAAATGATAGAAGAAGAAATTAAAACAGATGAAGTATTGGCATATCAAGGTGAAAATTCAATTACAAAAGAAGACTATCCGGAAATTGTCATTACTTATAAAAAAACAGACACTCAGGAAAAACCCGAAAAAGCACTTCACAAGATTGTCAAATTGGCCAAGGACATATCTGAAGGTGGATACGGGATAGGTCAATTGCGTGAAGCAAAAAATGAATTGTTAGCATTCGAAAGAAAAAGTAATAAAGACAATTAGAAAGAATTAATGCTGGAAAAATGAATAAGATAAAAATAATTATAGCTACGATGGTATTGATGGCAGCTCATCAAATATCATTTGCAGGCATCGACCAAAAAATTGTAAAGGAGGATACGGTCGAAATAGCATTTGGAAACAATAGCAAGATTATCATTCTGGTCAATTCCAAAGAAGATCTTGAAAAGCTTCAGAAATATGACTTGAACAGTATGTTGGCAGAGCTAAGCTTACAAGTCGATGAAAGTGAGGATGAGAAAGTATTAGTCATTGAAGATACTTCTGGTAAAAAATTTCTCAAAGACACTACCATTGTCATCAATGAGCGGATCGAAAATGACGAATTTGCTGAAATGGAAGAAGAGTTTGAACGGGAGTTTGAACGGGATTACCATCGAGATAATGATGATGGCGATAATAACGAAACGTATGATAATTGGTGGGAGCACACGGAGTTTGACGGGCAAACCAAAGTGGTAAGGGGAAAAAGAACCAAACATCGCAGTTTTATGGATTTTGGGATGAATAATTACTATGAAAATGGAAGTTTCCCTGATCAATCCAATGCACCCTATTCTGTGAAGCCGTTTGGTTCGTGGTACGTAGCATTAGGGCCAACTTTTCAGACTAAAATTGCTGGTAAGCTAGGTGTAGAATGGGGAGCGCAGGTGAGCTGGTATAATTTTAAATACCAGGATCCTGCTCAGCGAATCGACATGGACGAAAACACTGTTTTTTGGGAAACATCACTTCTTCCATCACCAGTTAAAAGTAAGCTGACCGTGACCTACCTGAATGCAGTTTTAATTCCGGTTTATGACTTCGGATATTCAACGCGAGTTAAAAAATATGAAGATGGCCGAACTACTAAATACATTAATCACAACAGCGATAAATTTAGAATAGGATTAGGGGGATATATAGGATATAAGCTGGATAGTTATTCCAAGTTTGTATGGCGGGAAAATGGAGATAAGAAAAAGGACCATGTCAAAAAGAGCTATTATACCGATAATTTCAGGTACGGTGTGCGGTTTGTGATGGGAATTGAAAATGTTGATCTTTTCCTTAATTATGACATGAACAATCTGTTTTATGAAGATAGGGGACCAAAATTAAATGCGTTCTCCTTCGGTATCAGCTTCTAATTAAACATCAAATATTGAGAAAGTTGTCTCAAAAGTAAATGTGTATTTGCCGGGATTGGTCTAACAAGCATTGAGGGTAAATTCATTTGGTTTAATAAAGCCTAGATTCTTACTTATCGTAAACTTAAGCGATTAGCACTTTTGAGACAGCTTCATTTTTTTCCAATTGAAATGTTGTTAATTTGTCCCAAAGACGGGAAATATGCGCCTACATTTTTCAATTACCAATCAATTACTAAGTAGTACTTTTTTCATTTTCTGCTTTTTTATCCTTTTTAATTCGCAGGCTCAGGAAATAAAATTAACACCTGATGCTCAGATAAGTGTAGTAGTTGTTGATCCGGGAACAGCAGAATTGTATGAAGCTTTTGGTCATCCGGCCATTCGGGTATATGATCCGGCAAGACAGCTGGATGTTGCATTTAATTATGGCATTTTCGATTTTGACCAGCCCCATTTTTATCTGAATTTTACCCGAGGATATCTAAATTATATGGTAGCTGATTGGCCTTATCCAATTTTTAAAAATGCGTATATCCAAGAAAACCGGTCGATAAAAGAATATGTGTTAAAAATGTCTCCAGAGCAGAAGCAGGCAGTTTTTGATTTTCTGGCTAATAATGTCAAACCCGAAAACCGGAATTATTTTTACGATTACTTTTATGACAATTGCTCTACTCGTATTTGGGATGTGTTTAGCAAAGTGTTGGGAGAAAATTTACATTTTGATGAAAATTATACCGCTACTGGCCATAGCTTCCGCACACTTGTAGATTCACTTACTGTAAATCAGCCTTGGGGTGATTTTGGTATTGATTTGTGCCTTGGCTTGCCAATGGATAAAAAATTATCGGCTTATGAATACATGTATCTCCCGGAGTTTTTGGGAAGATCGCTGTCGAAGGCCAAAATCATCATAGATGGTCAAGAATACCCATTTGTTGAATCTTCATCGATGGTGTATGAAAGTGCTTCACCTTATGTGTCACAAAATATGGTTACACCTTCCATATTATTTTGGTCTTTTTTTGGAGTGATTGTGTTGATTACCATTATAGGTCTGCTTCTCGATATCAAATTCAAAGGATTCGACCTTCTCATTTTTGGAGTTACCGGATTGATAGGTTTATTGCTCTTAATACTTTGGGTAGCAACAGATCATAAAGCAGCTGCAAATAATCTTAACATTATTTGGGCCAATCCTTTGTATTTAGTTGGATTAATATTTTTGGTGCGTCGTAATAATCCTTGGTTGATAAAGGTTTTTTTCGCCGCAATTTCAGTAGTACTTTTTCTGTTTTTAGCTACCTGGCCATGGAATCCTCAGGGAATTAATCTGGCGGTAATCCCCATTTCCCTTTCACTACTTTTGAGAGCCATCTATGTAGGATTTTTTGTGGATTATGCTGAGTAAAATACAGAAAATAATGCTCCTTAACTTGACTCGGTTTTATTTGCTAGTGGACCTTTGAAAATGATCATTTGAGTAAATTATTATCTTACTGAACTTGTCTCATCACACACCATAAGTTGCCTAATTTCTCGCAAAAACATTTTTTTCTGCACGTTGTTTAAATTGGAATTGTTAAGACATTGAGCCTAAACCTCAATTGTCAAAATATTTTTTGCAAATTTTACTTTTTACCCACAATACTCATGAAAAAGGCAGTATTCATTTTCAATTTTATATGCATGTTTACCACCTCGGTATTTTCTCAATCAGGCCATTACTGGACCCAACAATATGGTACAAGGTCAATGCTCCTAAGTGGATCAATAATAGGTGGAGTAGAAGATTTAGGTGCCGTTTATTATAATCCTGCCAGATTGGGGTTTGTCGAAAATTCTTCTTTCCTGTTAAGTGCCGATGTTTATGAATGGTCCAGGTTGCAATTTGAAAAAGCCTTTGATGACGATATTAATTTTAAGAAAACAAAATTTGATGGAGTACCCAGTTTAGCAGCGGGATCCTTTAAAATTGGCATTTTACCTAAGCATAATTTTGCCTATGCCATATTATCAAGGCATAGAGCCAACCTTCGGTTTAATTACCGGGATGAAATAGTTGGTGATGTAATTATTGATTGGCCGGGAGATGAGATATTTGAAGGAGAGGTGGGCCTAAATTCCAATGTCAGAGAAGATTGGTTTGGTGGATCTTGGTCGCACGCATTAAACGAAAAGGTAAGTATCGGTGCTTCCGGATTTTTTGTAGTGAAAAAAAGTGACAAAGGTAATCAGACAAATTTCAGGGCATTGAATAACGGAACAGATGTGGCGATTTATGGCTTTAATCGCAATTTTAATTTTAACACCTATAGCTTGATTTGGAAAATTGCTGCCGCCTTCAAGCTCAACAAAGTTGATTTAGGATTAACAGTTACCACTCCGGGCATATTTTTAAAAGGTAAAAGCAGCTATAATTACCAGTTTTATTTTTCAGGGATAGAAGGTGTGACAAATTCTGAAGATGTCTTTGCCAATAGTTATCAAAATGGGTTAAATACAAAGATTAAATCTCCACTAGCAATTGGAGCAGGTAGTACCTTTTCATTAAACAATATTAAGCTTCACCTCAGTGCAGAATATTATAATAACATACCATCCTACACGATTTTCAAAGCAAATGATCATACCATGCAGAGTAAACCTGACTCGGTTATATCATTTCAATTATTGGATGAGTATAAAAGTGTAGTAAATGCAGGAATAGGCGTAGAATGGGAGGTAAGTGAAAAAGTTTCTGCCTATGCAAGTATGAGTACTGACTTTTCGGCTGTGGTGAATAAAACAACCGACTTTTTCGAAAACAAATCGAAAATTAATAATAATACACTAAAAGCCGATTTCTATCATTTTGGCAGTGGAGTGGTGCTAAAGTTAAAAGGCGCAGATATTACATTGGGAGCTACCCGTACTGGGGCAAAGCAAGATATCCCAAGACCTATTTCTTTTCCTGAAGAAGGAGGAAACACCGCTAGTATATTTGACCACAATCAAACGGCTAAATTGATATGGACGAGGTGGCGTTTTGTCTTTAGTTTTTCTGTTCCTTTTCTAAAAGAATATGCTGATGAAAAACTGAAAAAAAATTTCACTAACAATCCTTAAATCAATTCAACTTGATTTTTTTACAGTTCAACAAATTTTTTTTCAATATTCTGCAACCTATTGGTGCCTTAGATCATCTATTTAGTAACAAGCTAAGAAAGCCATGAAACGCGAAAAAGTTATCTACCTCGGATTGATTCTACTGATCGGCTACCTCGTATTAATAGACAAAAACACCTTTTATAAAGCAGACAATCTTACAAAGACATTCAGCTTAAGCGAGCTGAAACTCACCAAAATTGATGTTCCCTGTGAAGTGTATTTGACTAAGGGTGAAAACAAGAAAATGGTAATAGAAGCACCTGAGAATATGTTAGATCGTATTACTTCAAAACAAAACAATGGAATATTAACCGTTTCGGCATCAAATGAAAGAAAGCTTTTTGGCTTATTTAGTGTTAATAGCAAACTGACTGAAAAAGTAAAGATTTTTGTCAATCATGATCAATTGGATAGAATCATTGTAAGTGATCAGGCTAAAATTATTTCTGTAGATTATCACCCCATTAGCTTTCAGGCATCGAATAATACACAAGAAGAAAACGAATTTGTTTTTAATGTTTCCTACCCATCTGTACGAATCAGCGAATTAGGTTTAATTGATTTAGTGCCACTATTCTTCAGTCAGTCCTCCATATAAATCATCAACATCTCACTTAATTTACTCTTCCATTTTTTGGTGTGATAGTATTCCTCTTACAATCAGAAATTGTGCGAGGATATAAGTTAGCATGATGTAAAGACGATAGTAATCGAAAGGTTCGATAAATTTAGAAATGGCAATCATTCCATCACTAATAATGAATAGTAATGCCCCACCATAGATCAATGAAAAACTATTTGGACTTGTTCGGTCCTTTCTTAATACCGCAAAAATTGCCATTAAAATAATCACGCAGGTATATAATGTGACAGGAATTCTTAATTCTCCAAGATGTGACCAAAGTATATTTAACAGGGCTCCACCTATCATAGCCAATACTACTACACGAACGACATAAAAGGTGTTGTTTGGTTTAATTCCCATATCAGATTGGGCATGATAATAGGTGGTAATGTAAGCCACATGTGCCAACAAAAATGAACCCAAACCAAATATGAAGAAAGAATCGTTTATCCCCTGAAATTGCAAGAAAAGATCACCAGTCCATGAAAGCGCAAGAGCAGCAATAGTAAGAATGAAAATTTTGTTTTTATTACCAGACCAACTCGTTATAAATATCAAAGTAAGCAATGGCATAAGCAATGGCTTACTGTAGTTCATCATGTATTCATGTTGAAGATAATTACCGATGATATTCGTAATTGAAGCAATAAAGAATAAATAAGGACTTGCTTTTTTCAATGGATTTTGGATTAATAGCTTCCGTGATATTTTCTTAAAAACCACTCTAAACTAAATAATAACAGAATTAAGAAGAACACCCATTTTAAATGTAGCATGTTGGTAAAGTCCTCTTTGGAATGGATGATGCTTTGTGCTTGCAGTACAGAAATATCTTTGGTCAAATCGCTGATATTATCTAGTGGATAAAACTTTCCTTGATTGTCATTTGCCAATGTACGTAGCAATTGATGATTGGCGGTCAGGTGAGTCTGTTCTATCTGCATCTCCTTAACAATAAATGATCCATTTACAGTTTCCTTTTTACCATTTAGAATCGTACTTCCTGAATATTGATATACGCCAGGTGTTAGTTCATTTACCCTGTATTTGCTATTTGATTCGCTGGTTACATAGCGATAGGCTGAAGAAACTCCACCTTCACTCTTGATGGTGATATTTATTTCCTGGCCATATATTCTTTCGTAAATGTCATTATAAACTTCTGCTTCAAATATCACAGGTTCATTATCGACAAATTCATCTTTCAACGTATAAAGTTTGAATTTTCTTCGGTCGTCTTTTGCAGAAAGAAATTGGATGGTTTTAGTCACAATTTCATCAAAGATAACTGTTGACTCATTTTGCGCATATTCATTTAGCCTCCATTGCCAGAACCCATTTCCAATTAGGACAGCTTCTTTTTGTTCTTCTTCACCAATTAATAATAGAGGTTTTTCTGTTTCGATGCTTCCTACTTTTTGAAAGAGAAGTGGGGAGGCATTGGCCGACAAAATAAAATTGGCGAATGGAACGGATACGGGGGGGTACTTTTTAACTACTGCATCAGATTCTTCATTGATCTGAAAAATATTAAATGAAGGATTAACATAGGAGAAAACTTCGTCATTTTGATTGTTGATTCGACTAATGTTTACTAGCTGGTTGAGCTCATTAAACCTATTGATTTGTGAAGAATTCCCCAGGATATACCAAGCTGGTAATTTCTCCCTCTTGATTTTATCCAGTATCGAACCATGCGTATTTCGTTTATCAGGTATCTGATGCAGTACATACACATCAAAGATTTCTGTAGGCTCTTGATCTATTCCCCGAATATAGGTGTGTACTTCATAATTTTTATTTTCTTCCAGGGCTGAACGTAAGGCTTTAATGTCAGGATGTGGTGCAGGCGCTACGATGAGAATTTTTTCTTTTCCATCTATCACATCTATAAATGCCTCCTTCCGGTTATTGTAAACTGAAAGCTCATTTTCTTTGTTCTTTAAAACAACGGAGTATTGCTGATATCCTTTATTGGCAGCATTTATTAAAAATTGTTCTTCAATTAATTGTAGTGGCGAGTTGATTTTTATAGACCGGCTTTCCACTAATTTTCCTTTGTGGAAAATATCTATTTCAACGGATTGACCTTCAAAACCTATCGCAAAAAATTCAGCTACCAACGGAAATTTGTTTCCCTGGTAGGCGATTTTGTTGTACACCAAATTGTTTAAAATAAGGTCAGGCTTTTGGATGGTGTCACCTACACCTATGATATCGAGAGAAAATCCAAAAGGTTTATAAATGGGGTTAACGCCTTGATTGTAAATACCATCTGATATCAGAATGACCTTTGCAAGGTTTCGTGATTCATATTCCGTTTCTATGGAGGTAAGAAAATCAGTTATGTCTGAATGGTTATTTTTAAATGTGAGCGAATCCAATTTTTCTTCAGAAAGCGGCCCATCAAATACTTTTATTTCAGCATGATAGTCTTGTGCTTCCATTTGGCTTTTAATTTGCCTCACGGACTGTTTGATCTCATTTTGCCGATCTACTGTTTCGATCTCACCAATGCTCCCGGAGTTGTCCAGTGCAATAACCACCGTAGGTTGTTCTGTATTATTTATGATTTGCCGGATTAATGGTCCTAGCAATAAGATGCAGAGAAAAAACACTAAAAGAAATCGAATGGTAGCTAGGATCCAGTTCATCGACTCACTCCAGGGAACCTTCGATTTATAATACGCCACAGCTGTATATAATCCTGCCGCCAGAAGGCAAAGGACGATAAACCAGGGAGAAGTTTCGAAAAGGAGATTGGACTTTTGCATGTACTGATATTCTTCCTAACGATTGATTAGTAAGAATAATACTTAATTATGGAAAGGGAAATGAAAACAAATAAAATATTGACCGCAGATAAATAAAAAGTCATCTCAAAAGTCAAAATTCATGATTATATCTGCCATGGATTCTGAAGTCTAAGATGACTTATATGAATGGTCTTAATTTTCTATGTCAACATGCCGCCATCTACCTGAAGCACTTGTCCAGTAATGTATTTACTCATATCGCTTCCGAGAAATACACAGCAATCCGCTACATCTTCAGGTGTGCCCCCTCGTTTTAATGGAATGGCATCTCTCCAGGATTGCACAGTTTTTTCATCGAGCACTTCGGTCATTTCCGTTTCGATAAATCCTGGTGCGATCACGTTGCATCGAATGCCCCGGCTACCTAATTCAAGCGCGACAGACTTTGAAAAACCGATGATTCCTGATTTAGAAGCAGCATAATTTGCCTGACCGGCATTTCCTTTTACTCCTACTACAGAGGACATATTGATGATAGATCCGGCTTTTTGCTTCATAAATGTTCTTGCAGCAGCTTTCACGGTATTAAAACATGACTTTAAATTTACATTGATCACTTTGTCCCATTGCTCTTCAGACATACGAAGGAGGAGGGTATCTTGTGTAATTCCGGCATTGTTGATCAGTATGTCTAACTGACCAAAATCTGAAACGATACTATTGATCAATTCTTCAGCAGCAGCAAAATCGCTGGCATCTGATCGATATCCTTTTGCTTTCACGCCAAAGTCTGATAATTCTTTCTCAAGCGCTTCACCTTTTTCTACACTTGAAAGGTAAGTAAACGCTACGTTTGCGCCTTGCTCGGCATATTTTTTAGCAATGGCATTTCCGATACCTTTCGAGGCGCCGGTAACCAAAGCTACTTTTCCTTCTAAAATCTTCATGTGTTTTTAAAATAATATTTAACCCAGAGGTTTTATGAACTTGATTTGGTTTTGTGAGCCAAAAATATAGTTTATCCGCTTAATTGAAAAATTTAGTTTTCGTTAGTATTAATTAGAGCCTTTCAAAAGTCATTGAGGGGTAAATTCAAAAATGAAATGAAAGATAAACTGTATAAAGCGTGTGAAGAATTTATTGAAAATAAAATCCAATCTGCCCAAAAGGGTATTGATGAATTAAAAGAATCCGCGGATGTGGAAACAAAAAGCAGCGTAGGGGACAAGTATGAAACCAATCGTGCCATGATCCATATCGAACGCGAAAAATATGCCGCTCAATTATTAGAGTGTACAAAGATGCAAAAGGTAATGTCAATGGTGAAAAATAAAAAAGCTACAAAAAAAGTGGATTTAGGTAGCTTGGTGGTGACTAATTTTGGGAGCTATTACCTTAGTATTGCTGCGGGAAAGGTAAAAGTAGAAGGGAAAGATTATTTTTTAATCTCACAGGCTTCCCCAATTGGGCAACAACTTTCAGGAATGGCTAAAGGCGACATCTTTACTTTTAATGGAAGGAAATATGAGGTGAAGGAGGTTCAATAAACCTCCTAATTCCAGTTTAATAATTTCCACAAAACAATTTAAAACCATCAAGATCTTAGATTAAATGCTTTATCCTGAGCTTTGATGGCCAGCTCTGTTGCAAGGAAGCAATGATCCTGGGTCATGGCGGTTTCCGTGCGATTTACAACATCGTTAACGAGTTGCTCTCCGTATGGCATATACACATTGGAGCAATTGAAGTATTTGGTTTCTTTTTGGTCCACGAGGAATAAGTGATTTCCACCTTCCCGACCGTCGATATCTACATACTTCCGCATTTCGATGTAGCCATCTGTTCCCAGGATAAAAGTACGGCCATCACCCCAGGTGCCTAGCCCTTCTGGAGTAAACCAGTCAATTCTGATGTACCCGGTAGCATGGGGACTGCGCACACTCATGTCTCCAAAGTCCATATAATTAGGATAATCCGGGATATTAAAATTCCCTACCTGTGAAAGGCTTACTTCGGCTTTCTTGGAACCCGTATAAAATAGAAACTGATCACACTGATGAGACCCGATATCGCATAAAATCCCACCGGCTTTTTCAGGATAAAAAAACCAATCAGGACGAGAATCAGGTCGCATTCTGTGAGGACCCAATCCTATCGTCTGGACTACTTTTCCTATTGCACCAGCTTGAACCAATTCCCCCGCTTTTACTGATGCAGGATTGCGCAGCCTTTCGCTATACATGATGGAATAGATTCTTTTCGTTTCTTTTTGAACTTTTTTAACCTCTTCAAATTGCTTCCAGGTAACAATGCCGGGTTTGTCGGCCATGTAGTCCTTGCCAGACTGCATTACTTTAATCCCAAGGGGGGCTCGCTCAATAGGAATAGAAGCGCTAGCTACCAGTTGGATAGAATTATCTTCAATTATTTCTTCTTCACTTTTAGCGATTTTGACATCAGGGTACCGCTCCGTAAAATTTTGAAGGAGATCAGCTTCCTTCGCAAAAACAGATACCATTTCTCCTCCTCCGCCTAACAAGGCTTCCACCATGCCATAAATATGTCCGTGATTCAAACCAATGACTGAAAATCGGATTTTGTTCTTTGGCCGGCTTCTTTTTTCTGAAGGTAGGAGGATTTCATTGGGTCGGGAGGTATTGTGTAGGTTTTGACCAAAAAGATTTGAAGGCAACATGGCAGCTGCAGCCAATCCAGAAGTAGAAGCCAATGAATATCTCAAAAAATTACGACGGTTAGATTTCATTTGAATTGAGTTTAAAATGTTTTATCCCAGTCTATTAAAAGTTGTTTTTCATTGCACAATTACGGGACGATAATATTGATGTAGAATAAAATTGAAAATTTGCTAAAAGCCAATTGATTTTCCATAAATGGAATTCAACAATTTTAATTCCAATTAAAATAAATGGTCTGGAATAGAGGGTGCGAGATTAACAGCTATACTTCCAGTTTATACCCTTTTCCATGAATGTTTACAATCCGGATGGCGGGGTCTGCTTCCAGCTTTTTGCGCAATTTTGAAATGAATACATCAAGGCTTCTTCCTACCAGCACGCCCTCATCTTCCCAAACTTCTTTCTGTAACTGCTCACGACTAAGTATTTCGTTGGTGTTGGAGGCCAGAATTTTCAAGACATGGTTTTCTTTCGCAGTAAGTTCGATGGTATTCGTCTCCGATTTCAACAGTTGTTTTTCTGGATTAAAATGGATTTTTCCTAGGGGAATGAATTGTTCATTCGTGTCAGGTAGCTGTGTGTTTTTTTGTTGTTTAAATATGATCAGTCCAAAGGAAATACACACCACCGATGAGAGTAACAAAAAGACAAAACTGCTTACAGGGAATTTCTGTTGTGAAAATGAGATGGTTATTTCATAACACTGGGAAGGTAAAGATCTGCCCAGGCAAGGAACAATATCTTTCGAACTTTCCTGATATATTTCAAATCCATACACAACTTCTTTGGCCTTGCAACCTGCTACTTCCACAATATAACTTTCGGAAAAGTTGAATGCATTCATATTCGCCTTGACAATTTTCACTAAGGTATCTGGCTCAATGAATAAATTGTTTTCAAACTGAATGGTAAATTTTTCTTTTGATAATTTCTTTACCGGAAGCACTCTGGAGGTAGAATCTCCGGCTTTTTGAAGCAATTGATGGCCGATATCTCTGAGCCTGATTTCCAGTGAAGGACTATCCGTTTTTGGAATGGCAGTTTTCTCTTGAATGAATTTCCAGGAGAAAAATAGAAATGCCACTAGACTAATGAAAAAAGGAAACTTCATTTTCATAGTTTGAAATTAAGGTATTTAGGAATGCTTTAACCATTCTTTACATTCATTTTACAGTTTTTTACATTTTAAATGCCTGTCAAAGCTTCATCTCCGCGTAAGTTTGGTTGAATCAAAAACGAATCAACATGAAAAAAATCATCATCTCAATGACATTTATGGCATTGTTATTTGCACAATTAAATGCACAGGAAAAATCAGACAACAGAAGCTGTAGCGTGGTATGTCTCAATGATCAATGGTTGCCAACTTCCTACGAAGCAGATGCTGAAACAAATATTTCCATTACTGCTACCGGTATTTTATCTGTCCATGAAACATTTGATGTGGCTGATCGCAATAATTATAACAGGAAAGAATTTATTGACTTTAAAGTCGCAGCATTTAAAAAGGAAATTGGTTCATTAATTTCTTTTTCAGAGGAAACATATCAAAAAATTGATGTGAGTAAAATATTGCAGCAGTGCGAAAAAGGCGATCAGATCGTCATTTTATTAAAAGATAAAGATCATTACAGTTTGCCACATTATCAGATAGAAGTATTGTAAAACTAATCTATCTCCAAAATTTTAATTGTATTCACCTTATTTTAAATTCTATAACTATGAATAAAATATTTCAAATTTCACTATTCGTATTATTCTGCATTGTTAATCATTTTTCTTATGGTCAGGAATATGCAGTTTCTACTAAGCCTATATTTTTACCTTATGCTCCATCTCTTCCTTCCGGCCAAATAAATAATGAAATGGAACCGTCGGAAGAAGGGAAAAATGAAAATATTCATTGCAATCCAATATTGCTGGACGGAAAGTTATTGGACTATAATGATCTTAGTCTACAATCGACCGGAAGGCTCAAACTTATGGTGGAAGATCCGCTTTCTCCGGAAGCTACCCCCATTTCATTTACCATCCAACTTCGGCGAAATGGCGTCATATTAAATGATCCAGCTATGAACTTTATGAGCCAGGAGATGAAAGAAGTCGAAATTTCATCTGTATTACAATTTGCTGAAACAGGCGATCATCTAATTATCAATCCAGTAAAAACGAAATATTGGAAAGCCAAGCGAATATTAAAATTCGGGGGCTGCTAGCTGGCATGGTAGTATTGGATCTTTGGGTTTCTTCTTTCATCTTACTTTTAATTTCACTTCATTTTGATTAAATTATAAGAGCCCTGCCCTTCTTACCAGCAATGTATTTATTACTAAAATTTCTGGTTATGAAAATTACTATCCTTAGTCTCATGTTCTGTTTACTATTGTTTAGTTGCAGGGAAAAAGAAGTAGAAGAAAATCAAGTTAACATCGGAATTAGTATTGGCCCTAATCAGGAGCGGTGGAATAAAGATCGAGACTTTTTAGTACAATACCTTGAACAGCAAAATGCAACTGTTTTTGTGAAAGAAGCAGAAGCAGATCCTCAAAAACAAGCTAAACAGGTCAAGGAGTTAATTGAAGGAAATCAAATTGATGTTCTCATTATAGTGCCCGTCAATAGTGAAACAGCAGGTAAAATAGTCGATTTTGCTAAAGGAAATGATGTAAATGTAGTTGCGTATGATAGAATTGTGCGCAATTGTGATTTGGATTTTTATGTTTCGTTTGACAATGTGAGAGTAGGGGAGATTCAAGCAGAATACTTGACGAAAATAAAACCCGAAGGAAATTTTGCGTTGCTTGGAGGAGATGCCAATGACAATAACTCCACACTACTTAAAATAGGGCAAATGAACATACTACAACCCTATATGGCGAAAGGGGATATCGAAATAGTTTTTGATGAAAATGTGAAAAACTGGAATTCGAATAATGCATATGCCATTGTCAATGATTTATTGGAAAATAACAGTGAGATAGATGCCATTATTGCCTCAAGCGATGCATTGTCAGAAGGGGCTGCCAAAGCCATAGCTGACCACGGATTAACGGGTCAAATATTATTATCAGGGCAAGACGCCGAAACAAGTGCCTGTAGGAGGATAGTTCATGACCAACAGACCATGACGGTATATAAAGTCATCGAATCCCTGGCTTCCACCACTGCCAATATCGCGATGGAATTAGCGAAAAATAAAGCTGTACCAAATTCCCAAATGACAATTAATAACGGCGATAAGATGGTTCCGGCTTTGCTGCTTTCTTCTGTAATGCCCGTTGGAAAAGAGAATTTGAGAATGACGGTGATAGCAGATGGGTATATCGATGAAAATGAAGTGTTTAAGCCTGCTAATGCAGAATTGACAAGTAATTAGGACAAGATTGTGATTGTGCTCAATCTTTAAGTAGATTGTTGATATCTGATAATTCAGACATCCTTTCAAAGGAGGTAGCTTGTGAAATTTCATCTGCCAGATCAAATAATTCCTTAGATTTTAAGAGGTGAATTTTAGCTTCTGCGTCATTCTTATGTAAAAGAGCTGTACCCATTTCTTTAAAATAGCGGGCAAGTATATCGAGGTGTTCAGCAGTCAAATTATTTTGTTTCAAATATTGCTTCAGATCTTCACCGGCTAAAGATGTGATGGTGTCAATGTCCAGATTTAATTCATTTCTAAATTGTTCATTTGCCAACTGTATCCCTTCACTTACATTGCCATTGGCTTTATTACCCAGAAATTTTGCCAGGATGTGTCCAAGTACTTTTCCAAGTTGTTCGATTTGATCTTTAATAAGGTCTCTTCGTTCCATTCTCTTTATTTTAAAGGTCTTCTTTTGATCATACCTCCTTTGGTATCTTTAATGCTATTTTGAATGACAAAAGCCTTGGGATCAATCTTGTCTATTTCAGTTTGTAGTTTTGCGATTTCTAATCGCGTTAGAACCGTGTAAATTATTTCCGTCTCCTTGGGTTGCTCATTTCGATTTTTAGTAAAACCTCTTTTACCATGATAAATGGTGCATCCTCTACCAAGCTTTTCTGTAATCATAATGCGTAAGTCTTCGCTTTTGTCAGAAATAATGGTAATCCCTGTATATTCTTCAATTCCTTCAATGACAAAATCCACGGTCTTCGAAGCAGCGAAATATGTCAAAATAGCATACAAGGCGATTTCAATAGATAATATATACGCACCTACAGAGAAAATGATGATGTTAAAAATCAAGATCACATCTCCAATGGTTGCTCCGGTTCGCCTACTTAAATAAATGGCCAACACCTCAGTGCCATCGAGTACAGCCCCTCCACGTACTGCCATGCCTATACCAGCTCCCAGGAAGAAACCTCCAAATGCAGCCACCAGCAATTTATCAGAAGTTATGACTGGATAGTCAATAAAATGAACAGTTAGTGCCAATCCGATAATTGCCACTACACTTCTAAAAACGAATTGCTTACCTAATGTGGAAAAACCAAGAACGAGGAAGGGGAGATTAATTAATACCAATAAAATAGAAAGTGGAACGCCGGTAACCTCCCGGGTAAGAAGTGATATGCCGGTCACGCCCCCATCAATAAAAGAGTTCGGTAAAAGAAAGCCCTTAAGCCCAAATCCGGCAGAGGCAAATCCAAGTATAATTAATAAACTATCTTTAAGGATGTGAATAAAAATTGCTCTTATCCGGATAAATTCATCATAAATTTTCCTGTTTTTCCAGCCATCCTCTGGAGATTGGCTGATCTTTTTTTCTGCTTTGCGATATAGGAAATATTGAATTATGGGATTCATCCGGAGTTTTAATAGATAATACAGCTATGCTACAATTTATTAATAATCCAGGTACGCAGCAGAATAGTAAATAATTAATTTTTCGTTTGTCCACCGGAGCATTAGCGAAAGTGGGAGCTGCTCAGGCTTTTTGCTTTCGTAATTTTTTTCCGCAATTGTCAAGGTTATCAACCATTGATAATGCTTTCAACCTTATAAACTAGTAACTTTTCACTAACCTTTTTACATATTCCTGCGGTATTGTCCACCTACCTGGAACAAGGCATGAGTAATTTGTCCAAGTGAACATACTTTACTCGTTTCCATGAGTTGGGCAAATAAATTTTCACTGTGAATAGCTTTATTTTGAAGTTCTTTTAGGGAATTTTCAGAAATCTCCTGATTGGCTTTTTGTAAGTTTTCGAATGTCTTGATTTGAAATTCCTTTTCTTCTTCTGAAGCGCGTATTACTTCCCCGGGAATGGTTGTAGGAGATCCTTTTGAAGAGAGGAAGGTATTTACACCAATAATCGGATATTCCCCTGAATGTTTTAATGTTTCGTAATAATGACTTTCTTCCTGGATTTTTGATCGTTGATACATCGTTTCCATTGCCCCCAGTACTCCTCCTCTGTCGGTAATGCGATTAAACTCATTCATCACTGCTTCTTCTACCAGATCGGTTAATTCTTCAATAATAAAAGAGCCCTGCAATGGATTTTCATTTTTAGCCAGCCCTAGCTCCCGGTTGATTATCAGCTGGATGGCCATTGCCCTACGAACAGATTCTTCAGTAGGTGTGGTGATCGCTTCATCATAAGCATTGGTATGAAGGGAATTGCAATTGTCATAAATGGCGTACAATGCCTGTAAAGTGGTCCGGATATCATTGAAGTCAATCTCCTGGGCATGCAGCGATCTTCCCGAGGTCTGAATGTGGTATTTTAACATTTGCGAGCGGACATCTGCACCATATTTTAATTTCATGGCTTTTGCCCAAATTCTTCGTGCCACCCGACCAATCACGGCATATTCCGGGTCGATTCCATTGGAGAAAAAGAAGCTGAGATTTGGTGCAAACTTATTGATGTCCATTCCTCTGGATAGATAATACTCTACATAAGTAAACCCATTGGAAAGTGTAAATGCCAATTGGGTGATAGGGTTAGCTCCAGCTTCCGCAATATGGTACCCTGAAATAGATACCGAATAAAAATTGCGGATTTCCTGATCTATAAAATATTGCTGTACATCACCCATTAACCGAAGTGAAAATTCGGTAGAGAAGATACAGGTGTTTTGTGCCTGGTCTTCTTTTAAAATATCTGCCTGGACGGTTCCCCGAACTACATTTAACGTTTTGGTTTTAATATTTTGATAGACCTCTTTTTCCAGGATTTCATCTCCGGTTAATCCCAATAATAAAGTACCAAGTCCATTGTGGTTTTTAGGAAGGTCAAAATTATAAGCTGGTCTTGGCAGGTTTTTGTTATCATATTTTGACTGCAATAATTTTTCAACCTTTTCTTCCAGGCCATTTTCTTTGATATAGATCTCGCATTGTTGGTCAACAGCTGCATTCATGAAAAAGGCACACATCGTAGCCGCCGGGCCATTGATGGTCATGGAGACGGATGTTTTCGGGTCCGTCAAATTAAATCCAGAGTACAATTTTTTTGCATCATCCAGGCAGCAAATGCTTACACCTGAGTTTCCGATTTTCCCATAAATATCCGGGCGGTAATCAGGGTCTTCGCCATACAAAGTAACCGAATCAAATGCGGTGGATAAACGTGTGGCTGGCTGTCCTTCTGATAAGTAATGAAAACGTTTATTGGTACGTTCTGGCCCGCCTTCGCCGGCAAACATCCGGGTTGGATCTTCACCTTTTCTTTTTAAAGGAAATACGCCTGCAGTAAACGGAAATTCCCCTGGTACATTTTCCTGCAATACCCATTGTAAAATATCTCCCCAGCTCCTGTATTTAGGTAGGGAAACAACAGGAATCCTTGATTTTGAAAGGGAGGTAGTATAGGTTTTATTTTTAATTTCTTTCCCACGGACATGGTAAATAAATTCATCCGCATTGTACTTATCTTTTTTCTCTTGCCATTGTTCTAGTACCTGCCAATGTTCCGGCGTTAGCTGTTTCTTGAGTTCTTCAAATTTAGCATCAAGGGGAGCTTTTAGGTCCTTATCACCTTGTACCAGATCTAATGTGTTTTTTATGGAATACAATTGATCGGCTATGTCAGATTGATTTTTTCCGTCCTTATTATAGGATTCAATAGTTTCTACAATTTCAGAAAGGTAGCGAACCCTTTTTGGTGGGATAATGCTTAGCTTATCCGGTTCAGAATGCACATTAATTTCAGGAATAGAATATTTAATTTCGGAAATCTCATTCACTTTTTGCATAATGCTGTTAAAAAGAACATTCATGCCATGGTCATTGAATTGCGAAGCGATCGTGCCGAACACTGGTAGTAGATCCACATCTTTATCCCATAGTTGATGATTGCGTTGGTATTGTTTCTTTACATCCCGCAAGGCATCTTCCGCACCTTTTTTATCAAACTTATTAATAGCAATAAAATCCGCATAATCGATCATATCGATCTTTTCAAGCTGTGATGCTGCTCCATATTCTGGCGTCATCACGTACAATGAAACATCTGAAAAATCGATGATTTCAGTATCAGACTGACCAATTCCCGAAGTCTCAAGTATTACCATATCAAACCCTGAGGTTTTAACTATATCAAGCGCTTCACTGATATGTTTTGATAGGGCTAGATTACTTTGACGGGTAGCAAGGGAGCGCATATACACATTGGGATGATGAATGGCATTCATTCGGATGCGATCTCCCAGTAATGCTCCTCCTGATTTTCTTTTGGAGGGATCTACAGAAATAATGGCAATCGTTTTTTCAGGAAATGTGTGGAGATACCTTCTTACCAATTCATCGATCAAAGAGGATTTTCCCGCTCCACCGGTCCCGGTAATACCTAACACAGGGACTTTCTGTCCTTCCTTTTGTTTATCCTTGATGTCTTTAAATACCTGAGAAAATGTATTATGATCATTTTCAGCAAGAGTTATGAGTCTTGCTATTTTTCGTGTGTTAGAAGCATTTAGCTCCTTTTCGCAAAGCTGGTCTTCCCAGTTAAGGTCAAAATTGCTATTCTGGATAACTTCATCTATCATGCCTTGAAGACCCAATGATCTTCCGTCATCAGGTGAGTATATTCCTGATATGCCATATTCATGCAATTCCTTAATTTCTTCAGGGAGGATGGTTCCACCGCCACCACCGAAGATTTTAATATGATTGGCACCTTTTTCTTTCAGCAGATCAAACATGTATTTGAAATACTCAATATGACCTCCTTGGTAAGATGTGATTGCGATCGCATGGGCATCTTCCTGGATAGCACAATCCACGATTTCCTGTACGGAGCGATTGTGACCAAGGTGGATTACTTCCGCTCCTGAAGATTGCATGATCCTTCGCATGATATTAATCGCCACATCATGCCCATCAAAAAGCGAAGCTGCGGTAACTATTCTTACTGGTTTTTTTAAAGTGGTATTGGTGTTAGCCATATTGGTATTTACTCAATCAATGAAATTATATTGACTACAAAGGTTAGTAAATCCAAAGGATTTAAAAATGTTTATTTGGCAAATTATAAGGAGGGAAACAATTATGTTTTAAATTTGCAGGGTTTTTTTCGGGTAGTGTTCATTCACTATAAAAACAATTACGTAAACAACCGGAAAATAGACTTTTAAGAGGTAACGAAACAATTTTTAATCATGCAGTATTACAGTACAAAAGGAGAAGTTGGAAATGCGAGTTTTAAGGAGGCGGTAATCAAAGGTTTGCCGGATGATAATGGACTGTATATGCCAGAATCTATTCCAGTTTTAAATAAAAAGTTTTTACAAGAATTATCAGAAAAAACGTACCAGGAGATAGCCTTCGAGGTATCTTCAAAATTTATTGGGGATGAGATCAGTGAAAAAGATCTGCAACAAATCATTGAATCAGCATTTGATTTTGATATTCCCCTGGTAAATATTCATGACAATATTTTCGTGTTGGAGACCTTCCATGGCCCTACATTAGCATTTAAGGATTTTGGTGCCCGGTTTATGGCGCGGGTAATGGGACATTTCCTCCATGAAGATCACCGGGAAGTTAATATTTTGGTGGCGACCTCTGGTGATACCGGAAGCGCAGTGGCACAGGGATTTTTAGGTGTGGAAGGTGTGAAGGTGACACTCTTGTATCCTAAAGGAAAGGTATCTAAGATTCAGGAACAGCAGCTTACTACCATAGGTCAAAATGTGACAGCACTTGAGGTGGATGGTACCTTCGACGATTGCCAGAAAATGGTGAAAGAAGCATTTCTTGATAAAGAGTTAAATAAAAAGATGAATCTCTCATCTGCTAATTCCATCAATATTGCCCGACTATTGCCACAGGCTTTCTACTATTTTTATGCCTATGGTCAAATTGCAGAATATCCAGAGGAAATTGTTTTTTGTACGCCTAGTGGCAATTTTGGAAACTTGTGTGCGGGTGTGCTTGCATGGAAAATGGGCTTGCCGGTGAAGAAATTTGTAGCCTCAACCAATGCAAATGATATTGTGCCAAGCTACTTAAAATCGGGTAGTTTTAATCCGAGACCTTCTATTCGTACACTCAGTAATGCGATGGATGTGGGGAACCCAAGTAATTTTCCCCGAATTTTGGCATTGTATGATGGAAGCCACGAAAAAATGAGTGGACATATGATCGGTCGGGTTTATACCGATGATCAGACAAAAGAAATTATCAAAGAGGTCAATAAAAAGTTTGATTACCTGCTTTGTCCGCATAGCGCTATAGGCTACAAAGGTCTTGATGATATTCTTGAGGAGCGTGGACTAAACGAAAAAGGAGTATTCATTTCTACCGCCAGCCCGGCTAAATTTGGTGATATAGTAGAGCCAATCATTGGTAAAAAAGTAAATATCCCGGAGCGACTGCAAAAAATTGTAGAAAGAAAGAAACAAGCCATCTCTATGGGGAATAAACCGGAAGACCTGAAGGCGTATTTGTTGGGAGGATAAAATAGGAAAAAGGAAAAAGGAGCAAGGAGCAGAGGGCAAAGTGTCATGTGTCGTAGAAGATAAATCCCTTTGTATAGGGATCTCTCACTTAAAAAAAGTGTAAAGAGAATTTAAGACTTTTCAAATCTTCAACTGCGCACTGGATTTACGTCTGCCGGGCGGTAGGTGGTCGGATGAATTTTTAGTGGAACCTATCTTTTCGATGAATCAAAATCACATCTCTTTTTTTAGTCTGGATTAATTCTTTTATTATGAAAACTAATATTTGCAGACCATAAACTCATTTCAATCCTCATCGGCTTTTTTAATTTGTATTTATGGTGTTCTCCTGCTTTCAACGTTGGAAGCATTCTCCCAAAACCTGGTGCCAAACCCCGATTTTGAGGAGTATCATCACTGCCCCACCTATTTTAATGATGGAAATGCCACCAACTTGTTTAAATGGACTTCGGCAGATATGGGTACACCAGATTATTATAATCGCTGTTCTAAGACAAATGCAGGAGTGCCGTACAACTGGGCGGGTACTTCAGAAGCAAAATCAGGAGATGGCTATGCTGGTATTTATGTATACATGCCAGGAGGATATCGGGAGTATTTGCAAAACACCCTGCTAAGCCCTCTTGAAAAAGGAGAGAATTATTTAGTTCGATTTTTCTATAAACAAGCTTCAAATTCCGAATTTCTAACTGGAAATATAGGTCTTATGTTTTCTGGATTTATATCTGAAAACTCTAACCAAAAAATGGACACTATTCTTCATCATTCTGATAGCATTAGCTTTGGACTTGCTGATCAATGGAGGCTATTTGAAGAAATTTACCAGGCAAGAGGTGGGGAGAAAATCTTAATCATTGGAAATTATGCTCCTTCATCAGAAATGGAAAAAATTAAAATCCCGTTTCGGTATGTCGATGAACCCATGTTGAATAATAGTTCCTATTTCTATATTGACAATGTTTCAATAATACAATTAAGTGAACCTGAAGAAGTAGCTCCGGAGGGTAACATCATCTTTCCCGATATTAATATAGATGAGCCATTGGTGCTTGATAATGTCCTTTTTGATTTTAATAGTTCTACTATGAACCCATCTTCATTTGGTCAATTAGATAGTTTGGTGTTTTTTCTTGAGGAGAATGCTTTGAATATTGAAGTACGGGGTTTTACAGACAGTATCGGTAGTGAAACATATAATTTAGCTTTGGCGAAAGCACGGTCAAATAGTGTTGCTTCTTATCTGATTGAAAAAGGAATTAAAGAAGATCGTGTAAAGGCAGTAGGTTTTGGGGAATTGCTCCCAACATCTTCCAATGAATCTGACGAAGGAAGAAAACAAAATCGAAGGGTAGAAATTATCTTTTTTAGAGTGGAATAGGTAGACAGGAAAAAAGAAAAATGTGGGCAGATGGCATAGGGGAATCATGTCTGAAATAATGATTGCCCGGTTAAACCAAGCAATTGAGTTGACACAGCAAAACCGACAACAAAACCAAACCCATATCCCGATAAACTCGTAACTCGCAACTCGCATCACCCGCAACTCGCAACTCGTATTACCCGCTAGCAACTCCACCCTAATTTCCCTATATTGACCCGATAGTTTTAGTACAAACGAAAATGGGATGGGTATTTCTGTTGATGATGTAAAGCTGGATTTTAATAGTGATTCTCTTTGGTTGCTAAATATATGTTTGGCGATTGTGATGTTCGGGGTTGCTCTTGATTTACGAGTGAGCGATTTTAAATTGCTTCTTAAAAATCCAAAACCATCATTAATTGGCATTTTTTCTCAGTTCATTCTCCTACCATTTCTTACATTTTTATTAGTGCTTATTTTCAAGCCTATTCCAAGTATTGCTATTGGGATGATTCTGGTGGCCGCATGTCCGGGAGGCAATATTTCAAATTTCATGACACACCTGGCAAAAGGAAATTCAGCCCTTTCCTTCAGTTTGACTGCTTTTGCTACGCTGGTAGCTGTGGTAATGACACCATTAAACCTCGAAATATGGGGGAGCCTTTATCCACCCACGGCAGCGATATTAAAGGAAGTCAGCCTTGACCCATTTGATCTTTTCAAGACCATCGCTTTAATCATGATTGTTCCTTTGGTTTTTGGAATGGTGGTAAATTATTGGAGGAGTGGTTTAGCACATCGATTAAGTAAAATATTAAAACCAGTTTCCATCACTATTTTTATTGCATTTGTAGTGATAGCGTTTGCTAAAAACACCGATATATTTCTTGAGTATTTTCACTATGTAGTGTTCATTGTTTTGTTTCACAATGCCATCGCCATTTTATCTGGGTATTGGACGGCAAGGATAGCTGGTTTGCCATTTAAAGACCAGAAAACCCTAGCGATAGAAACGGGTATTCAAAATTCAGGATTGGGGCTGATTTTGGTATTTGGGTTTTTTCAAGGATTGGGAGGAATGGCCATTGTCGCTGCATGGTGGGGTATTTGGCACATCATCTCTGGTTTGACAATCGCTGGATATTGGTCTAGGAATGCTCAAAAAACGCAAAAGTCTATTTTTAAGAAAATTTGGTATTACTACATTCAAAATTATGTACGGGCAGCATTTCAGTTTTATTTCAGTAAGATCATTGTCAAAGGACAGGAAAATATCCCCGCCAGTGGACCGGTTATTTTTGTAGCGAATCATCAAAATGCCCTATTGGATGCATTGGTTATTCCTGTTTATAACCGACGCCACACCCATTTTTTAGTAAGAGCAGATGTGTTTAAAAGCAAATTCATCAAAATGCTGGTAGGTACACTCAATATGATGCCGGTGTTCCGAGTGCGTGATGGCATGAGCTCTATTAAGCAAAATGATACGATTTTTAATTACTGCTTTGACCTTTTAGCGCAGGGGGAATCCATTTTAATTTTTCCGGAAGGGAATCACAGTCTTAAACGAAGGATCAGACCCTTGAGCAAGGGATTTACAAGGCTAGCATTTGGAGCAATAGAAAATAATCCGGAGCTAAAAGTTCAAATTGTTCCGGTAGGTTTGAACTATGAAGACCACCAGGGATTTAGAAAAGGGGTGAGTATTTACTTTGGTGAGCCAATTATAGCCAATGATTTTTATAATGAACAGGAAGATCATCAATCGGCATTACAACTAAAAGAAGTTGCATCAAATGCTATGAAAAAGCTGGTAACACATGTGGAGGATTTGGAAAGCTATGATCAATTGATTCAACAAATTGAATCTTCCGGAGCAGATTTTACTAAACCTAATGAGATCAACAGTAAAATCAATGAAATAATTAAAGGTGATGAAGTGGAAGTTGCTGAACGTCCGACTATCAAAACCAGCTATTTTTTAGATCTATTCAAAATCATTGCTACTATCATTAATTTTTTACCCATTAAAGTCTGGAATTACATTTCAACAAATATTAAAGATCCCGTGATGGTAGGAACATTCAGATTTGGTGTGGGTATTTCAGTGTTCCCAATGTATTATTTTATTATTAGTGCTATCGTTGGATTTTATATTGATTGGATCTATGGATTATGTGCATTAATCGTTTTACCATTTACCATTCTATTCATGGTTGAAAATGAACCAGTCGATTGATCATTCCCTTGAATACAAATACATGAAATGGTAAGACAAAATACCAATACAATCTGCCAAGTAAACCCTTTGGCCTGAAAGTGGCTTTTTGGGTAAGTATTAGTTGGTGGCTATCTAAGTCAGTTACTTTGAATTCCAGCCAGGCTTCTCCGGGAAGTTTCATTTCTGCAAACAGAAGAAGGCGCATGTTTTTTTTATCCGCCAATAGTACCCGCCAAAAGTCCAGTGCATCACCCGGATGAATGTCATTCGGGTGAGTTCTTCCCCTTCGCAATCCGACACCTCCTACCAAGCGGTCTATCCATCCTCTGACCTTCCAAAGCCAATTGCCGTAATACCAACCTCGAGTTCCACCTAAAGACCAAATATTGTTAAGAATTCGATCTTTACTTTCTTTACTAATTATCTTTTTCTTGATATCATGAAAACATCCATTGTCAGGAACTTGAATAAATTCAGATAGATGCCCATTAAGTTCACTATTGGTAAAAGTGTCTTTCCAGCTTGAAATAACTGCATTTTGTTCAATACGCATAAAGGCACGCTTTACGGCCTCCCTATAGGTCAAAGTTTGGATTTTCAGAATTTTTTCAAGGTCATTATTCGAAGCGAGTACCTCTATCTTCATACTATCTACAAGGTTAACGGCAAGAAAATAAGAAACTCTTGTCACCAGGTAGAGCCAATAGGAAGAAAGGCGGGGAGTCATTATTGGAACGGTAAAAATATAGCGTTTTAATTTTCTTATCCTGGCAAATTCAAGGAGCATTTCCTTATAAGTGAGTATATCAGGACCACCTATATCAAAACTTTTGTCATAACATTTTGTATTTCCAATCACACCTGATAAAAATCGAATTACATCCTTAATTGCAACTGGTTGAGATTTAGTATTAAGCCATTTGGGTGCTACCATGACGGGTAATTTTTCTACCAGATCCCGAATTATTTCAAATGATGCACTACCAGAACCAACGATAATTCCAGCCCTGAGAGCTGTAAAATGATAACCTCCTTTGGATAATATTATTTCTACCTTTTTGCGGGATTGTAGGTGCTTTGACAAGTCATCTGAATTGGTAATTCCGCCCAGGTAAATCACTTGTTTCACTTTGGCCTCGATGACAAATTTTTTAAAATTTAAGGCTGACAGCTTTTCCTCTCTTTCAAAATCAGTTAGAGAGGAAGACATAGAGTGAATTAAATAATAAGCGGCATCAATATTTTCTGGAAATGATGTGGGGTTATTGGCTTTTAAAAAATCAATCTCACAAACTTCAATTTGGTCTCGATATTTTTCTATTATCTGAAATCTGGATCGATCTCGCACACAGCAAATGACATGGTGACCTTGCTGTAATAGTGATGGAAGTAGGCGCTTTCCAATATATCCAGTGGCGCCCGTGAGAATAATCCGCATGGTTTGTTTGATAACTTTTCTAACTAAACCAGAATAGCGGAGTAGATGTTTGAAATTGTGAAGAGATTGCCTTAACGACGACCTGTTAAAGCAATCTCTTCAGCCTATTACAATTGATCAAAGATGTTTTTAATTGAAACCTCTTTCGTAATTATGTCTTTCAAGTCAGAGATTTTTACCCTTTCCTGCTCCATTGTATCCCTGTGTCGGATAGTCACACAATTGTCTTCTTTTGTTTCATAATCAACAGCGATGCAGAAAGGTGTTCCGATCAGATCCTGGCGGGTATATCTTTTACCGATCGATCCGGAATCTTCATAAATAAGGTTGAAATCATATTTGAGGTCATCAAAAATCTTTTTACCGATTTCTGGTAGTCCATCTTTTTTAACTAGCGGTAGAACAGCAGCCTTTACTGGAGCCAAAGCAGGATGAAATTTAAGATAAGTTCTCTTTTTCACTTTATCACCTTCACCTACTTCCTCTTCTTTATACCCATTGCAAAGCAACATAAAGAACAATCGATCTGCTCCTGCTGAAGTCTCTATGACAAATGGCACATAGTTTTTGTTGATTTCAGGATCAAAATACTGCATTTTCTTTCGGGATAATTCTTGGTGATTTCCCAAATCAAAATCAGTCCTTGAGTGAATTCCTTCTACTTCTTTAAATCCGAATGGGAATTTAAATTCGATATCCACAGCAGCATCGGCATAGTGAGCGAGCTTATCATGGTCATGATAGCGAAGGTTTTTGGCAGGAATACCCATCGCCTGGTGCCATTTCATACGGATGGCTTTCCAGTGTTCGTACCATTCTTTTTCTTCACCCGGACGAATGAAAAATTGCATTTCCATCTGCTCAAATTCCCGCATTCTGAAGATGAACTGTCTGGCTACGATCTCATTTCTAAAAGCTTTACCAATCTGCGCAATTCCAAAAGGAATTTTCATTCGAGCCGTCTTTTGAACGTTGAGGAAATTGACAAATATTCCCTGGGCGGTTTCAGGTCTTAAATATATTTTATTGGCATCTTCAGAAACTGAGCCTACCTCTGTAGAGAACATCAGGTTAAACTGGCGAACATCCGTCCAATTTGTTGTTCCTGAAACGGGACATTTAATATCATTATCGATAATTAATTGCTTAACTCCTGCCAGATCTTCTGCATCAAGCAGCCGGCCCATCTCTTTTACCAGGGCAGCACCTTCATCAGCTTTGCCCTCAGCTTCCAGTTCTGCAGCCTTATCTTCAATTAATACATCAGCCCGATATCTTTTTTTAGAGTCTTTATTGTCGATCATTGGGTCGTTAAAACTATCCACGTGACCGGAAGCTTTCCAGGTAAGGGGATGCATGAAGATGGCTGCATCTAATCCCACCACATTCTGATTTAATTTTACCATTGCCTGCCACCACAGGTCTTTCAGGTTCTTTTTTAATTCTGCCCCATAAGGACCATAATCATAAACCGCTTGTAATCCATCATAAATCTCACTGGAAGGATACACAAAACCATATTCCTTCGCATGGGCAATTATATCTTTAATAGTAAAATCGATCTCGCTTTTCACGGGCCAAAAAATTTAGTTCTACAAATTCTGATCAATGTATTGAGGTACATTGGTTTTCGGGCAGCAAAGATATGCAATGCATCGGTAGGGACAAATTAGAAACTATAGATAATAAAGTAATCGCTTACAACCATTTTCCAACTTATGTGTTTTAGGTAAGTGGAAATTCATTTTCAATAGAAAAGCAGCTTGATTCAATTTTATTTTAAGTTTTGGGCTTTAAGTTTATCTTTACTACCATTCGAATCATTAAAACATAAACTATGTACAAAAAAATCGGATTGGCTTTAGCATTTTCTCCTCGTTGTCAGGCAATGCTGGCTGAAGCTTTTCGATTAAAAAAATTATTAAACGCGGAGCTATACTGCATTCATATCGGGCCAAAAGGAGAAGCAGAAAGTGAATATATGGATGATGTACTGGCAAAAGCCGGAATTAAAAAAGACAACATACATCTTATCTGGGAAGAGGGGAAACCGATCAAAAAAATCCTGCAGATATGTAAGACTGAAAAAATTGACTTGCTGGTAGCTGGAGCGTTGCAAAAGGAAAACCTATTCAATTTTTATATAGGTTCCGTTGCCAGAAAGATCATTCGCAAAGCAGGGTGTTCGGTTTTGATGTTGACACATCCTTCCACGGAGCCTACTTCTTTCAATAAAATTGTCATCAATGGGTCAGATGGAATTAAGGATTTAAAAACCATTCAGCGGGGAATTAAACTTGCTCACCTGGAAAAAATTCCACAGGCTTTTATTTTCAAAGATATCCAGGGTTATGGTCTTTCATTGATGATGTCAACGGAAGAAAGTGAAGCAGAATTTGCTGAAAGAAGACGAGAACTGGTACATCAGGAAATGGACGAAATGAATGATCTGATCAATACCATTGATACGTATGATGTGCATGTAAATATTAAAGTAGCAGGGGGGAAAGAAGGGTTTGAATTGAAAAAATTTGTTGAAAAAATAAATGCAGATTTATTAGTAGTTAAAGCGCCGGAAAGACAACTCAAATTCTTTGACCGCATCTTTCCTCATTACCTGGAAGTGATCATGACAGACCTTCCATCAAACCTTTTAATTGATCATAATTAAATTGTATGCACAGTCTGTCCCATCACGATATCATCACTCTTTTGATACAGCTAGCGACCATGCTACTGGCAGCCCGCTTGCTTGGAGAGCTGGCTCGCAAACTCCATCAGCCCATGGTGGTGGGTGAAATAATAGCTGGTGTCATTCTAGGTCCTACTGTTTTGGGGTTTATCAGTCCTGATTTTTTCCATGAGGTGTTTGAAAGTAGTGAAATGGCCAATGTGGCTCTAAATGGAATTATTCAGGTGGCTGTGATTTTGCTACTTTTTATTGCTGGGCTGGAAGTGGAATTAGATTTGGTTTGGGAGCAGGGTAAAAGGGCTTTATATACCAGTTTGCTATCCCTTTCATTTCCATTTATAATAGGATTTACATTTGTCTATTCATTTCCTTGGGTATTTGACAGTGTTCCCGAAGATAAATACTTGGTATTCACTTTGTTTCTAAGCACCGTCCTGTCTATCACCGCGTTACCTGTTATTGCACGTGTGTTGATGGATCTCAATATGTTTAAGTCTAAAATGGGCATGCTGATCATAGCCTCTGCGATGGTGATCGACATACTGGGATGGTTGATATTTGCGGTAATACTCAGCATGATGGACACTGGAGATTCCGGAAAAATGAGTGTAGGCAAAACGATTGGCCTTACCCTTGGGTTTACGGTAATTCTTCTTTCTATAGGCAAATATTTTTTGGATAAAATACTTCCATGGATTAATCGGAAATTTGCCTGGCCGGGAGGATTACTTTCCATATCCATGGTGCTATGCTTTATCGCTTCTGCATTTACAGAATATATCGGTATTCATGCGATATTCGGGGCATTTATAGTGGGAATTGCCCTGGGAGATTCAGTACATATGCCAGAACGAGCGAAAGAGATTGTACACCAGTTTGTCAATAATATATTCGCTCCATTATTTTTTGTATCGATTGGACTTTGGGTGAATTTCTACGAAAACTTTAACCTGACCTTAATTTTGTTCATTCTCGTATTGGCATTTCTTGGTAAAATCACCGGTGGTTTTATTGGCGCCCGTTTAGGAAAGCTAAATGTTTTTCAATCATTGGCAGTAGGGTTTGGGATGAATACTCATGGCACCCTGGAGATAATCCTTGGTACAATTGCTTTAAACGCAGGGTTGATCAATGCAGAAATTTTTGTGTCTATCGTTATTATGGTCATTA
The DNA here is from genome assembly GCA_050306095.1 of Cyclobacteriaceae bacterium. Lineage (GTDB taxonomy): Bacteria > Bacteroidota > Bacteroidia > Cytophagales > Cyclobacteriaceae > CAJXNP01. Next base: position 348 of record JBNLGO010000013.1, on the reverse strand, counting down.
TAACAATCGTGATTTCTGCACCATTAATGAAGTACTGTATTGAGCTTCATAAAAATTTTAAAAAGCGGTATAAGGTAAAAATAAAGAGTAAAGGAGAGTGAAATGGAGGTGTTGGTTGTTGATATAGTTTTCTGTATGACTATTTAAAGTTTTTTTCTACTTCTTCTTCAATATCCAACTTTATAATTTCCCAGTATTTTCCTTTCAAACATATAGGGTCTAAATCTGAGTCGGCCAACTTAAAATCGATCAGCTTGGTAATTAATTCTTTTTTCGTATGTCCATAAGGATATCTTTGCTCATAAAATCGCAACATTTCGTTCAAAGAAAAATGATTCATTAATTCAT
>JBNLGO010000012.1:0-38529 GCA_050306095.1 Cyclobacteriaceae bacterium | reverse complement strand
ATTTAAAGGAGTAAAAACCAAGAGAAACCAGAAAGGTGTCAACAAAGCAAAAACAGTGAAAAGGAAATAAATTTTAAATAGTTGACCGGAGTTTCCTTTCGAACTCACTACTTTACTTTGCCTTTTTTTAAGAAGAAACAATTTTTTGCCAAAGTCCCACATCACATACATAAACCATAGTAAAGGAACTACTTCGACAGCAAAAAACCAGATGGGTTGGTCGATCAAATTTTGTGTATGCTGCAAATATCCCAATTTATTCAGGCCCCAACGTGACCAATCGATTGTGATTTCAAGGAATGCTGGAATGAATAAAAGTAGATACTTGTAAGAAAATTGAAATTTTGAATGGAGATTAAACTGGACTAGCAGCCATAGCGATGGAGCAAAAATAAAATAGGATAAGAAATACCAAAATGGAACAGCATCCTGACGTTGTGTATAGCCCGATTGTGATGCCCATGAAAAGAGAATTTCCACAGAAATGACAAAAAGGATTAACCCCAGAAAAACATTCGATTTGTTTGATTTTCTGGAACGGGAGAAAAGAGCGATGCTTAGGAGAAAACCCTGTCCGGCTGCCAATAAAAACAAAATAGCTTTCCAACTTCCCATATTTCAAAGATAATTGAAAGAATTTGAATTGATATTAGGAAAGTGGTCAACCAGCAAGGTAAAGCTCATATACTTTTTACCGCGATTGCCTGCCTATAATTTCTCCCCAATGATCGGTATTTTCTTCCTTTCTCGTAAAAGAATAACTGATGCAGATAAAAACAAAAAAATAGCCAGATAGAAGATAGTGCCGTGATCCCCTTTTACTTCGATCCCGATTTTAGTCAAGTGCATGAAAATAGCGCCAGACATTAATCCTAATGTCAAAGTAGCTCCCATCCAAATCGTACGGGGGATAAGAATGAGAATGGAGGCAATCAATTCCAAAATTCCTATGACTATCCTTCCTACTGGTTCCATACCGGCTTGAGTAAAAATATAAACACTATCCGGGTGAGCAGTAAATTTATATCGGAGGGTCTGTACGAGAATTAGAGCCACTAGGATTCGAAGTGCGAGAATCAGGTACTTAGTCATTGGTTTAAGTTTAGTTGGTTTACATTTATTTGGTACTGAAAATAAATATAACTTTTAAGTTTATAAATAATTTGTCTTCTCTTGTAACAAATCAAATGTTCCCGTATCCAAAGGGTAAAAAATGAAAAATAAATAATTGAATGCATTCAAGACGACTTTTCAACTGATCGTATTAGCTGGCAAAAATGGACATTGAAGAAATATACCAGCAATATCAACACAAAGTTTTCCGACTTTGTCTGGGTTATACCAACGACGTAGAGTGGGCAAAAGACCTGGTGCAAGAAACGTTTATTCAGGTGCATCTTCATTTAAAGAAATTCAGAAGCGAGTCCTCGATAGGTACCTGGGTATATCGAATTGCAGTAAACATTTGTCTTCGCCAGATAGAAAGAGCCAACAAACAAAAGATGGTTAAAAGCGATATGGTTCAATCGTCTGGAAGTGAGAAGATAGATGAAGAATTAATTGGAAGGCTTTACGATGCAATCGCTACTTTGGAGCATTCCGACCGATTGATTATTACCATGGTATTGGAAGGCGTTAAAAATCCTGAGATCGCTGAGATATTAGGGGTCAATGAAGGAAATATCCGGGTTAAAATTCATCGAATCAAAAAACAATTATCAAAAATAATCGCCTGATGGAAGCATTTGAAAATATTCAAAAAGTATGGCAAAGCCAGGGAGACAGGGAAGATTTACCATCTATACGTCAGATCATTAAAAAGGCAGATGCTATGCGAAGAAAGTCCATTCTAAAGCATATCATCGGTATTGTCATATTGGCGTTGACCTTTATTTACATTTTCACATTTTTATTTCAATATGATTTTGCTTTCGTCACCACCTATATTGGGATATCCATTGTGTTGGTTGGGATCGTGCTTGGCTTAACTTTTAAAAGTCATTTGCTTTCTATTTTGTTGCCAAAAGTAGATATGCTGACAAATATGAATGAGCAGCTTAGCCAGAGTTTATTGTATCAATCCCGGTTGAAATATTTTTACAAAAAAGGCATGCCAGCTTATTTCATTGTGCTGACTATTGGCTTTGGATTGTACATATATGAGTTTGCTTCCAGAGATGTTGGGTTTGGGCTTATTGCCTATTCGATTACTACAGCCTGGATCATATTTAGTTGGTTTTTTGTAAGGCGAAGGTCATCCAAAAAAATGTTGAAAAGGTCGGATGAGTATATCCAATTATTAAAAAGTATTAAACATCAAATTAATCATTCATAAACTAAATAGCCATGAATACAAAAATCATAATGACTATAAGTGCATTGGTATTAGGTATATCAGGTATTTTAATGACCTTTATTCCTGATACAATCACATATGAATTGTTTCAAAATTCACAGCGCTCCATTCAGGTAATGGTTCAAATTACCGGGGGACTCTATTTCGGATTTGCTATGCTCAATTGGATGGTAAAAGGTAGTTTAATCGGTGGTATTTATAATCGCCCCATTGCAGTAGCCAATTTCACACATTTTATGGTGTCGGGAATAGCATTATTTAAAATGCTTAATACATTGGAAAGTCAATCTACTATCTGGTGGGTAATTGCAATGGGATACTTGGTATTAGGTGTTTGCTTTGGATATATTTTATTTTATCATCCATTAAAAACGGAAGAGGCAAAGTGTGAGATCAATTGAATTTACTGGCAGTTTTCGCAGTATTGATCTTTATAAAAGTCGTAAGCGAGAAATAGCATGTTAATGCCGCCTGCATGAGAGGGATTAAAAAGTTCACAAAACCGGTCAGGATTCGCATTTACGGCGTTCAATAATAACTTTCTGTAATTTTGCTCCCCTATTTGTTCGTATTTGTAAATCGTCAAACTTATATAATAAAACAGCAAATCCTCATCTGCGTCTAAATCAAAAATTCTGGGAGCAATAATTTTTTCAGCAAGGACACCATGGCTATAAAAGGCAAAATATTGGGCTAATCGCAATATATCATCATTTGTAAATGACTGTGTGGAGTAAAGATCCCAGGTTTGTTTGACTGACCAATCTTTATCTGCATATTTTCTGGCTTGCAACATATATTCGCTAAAAATAATATGGTAATTGATCAGTAGGCGATTAATTAATTTTTGTTCAATGCCATATTTTTTAAGATCCATTATTTCTTTATAAAAAGCCTTTTCATTGATTCCAACATCACTCATTATCCAGGCTTTCAATTTTAAAGCTATCAAATTGTACCTCACCTGATAGCTATTTGGTATGATAGTGAGAAGATCTTCAAAAGCAGCGATAGTTGTATATAGATCCGAATCCATATAGAAATATGAAAATGCAATGTGATTGTTTTTTAATACTCCAAAAAATGAAGTGTTAGGAATTGTTATTTCTTGATGAAGGTCGACTGTGATGTCTTGATTTACAATCTTATTAAAAATCACCTTCTGAATCTCTTTCGCTCTTTCCAGGTTGCTTTTTTCTATTTGCCGATGAAATAAATGTATAAGTTCATCTTTTCCTTTATCCTCATAGTGATACTTTTTTTCAAGTTCTATTTCAATGATGGCCTTTCTGTGTTGCGATAAAATTGGCTCCAATTCATTCAGAAGGAGTTTTGATGATAGTTTATCTTTTATTTCATTTTTAGAATAAGATGTAAAGCTTTTATACCCTGTTTTTGAAATATCTTCAAAAAACTCAACCCAATTTTCCCTGGCATCTATTTCTTGGTTTATTATTAATGACTGATAAGATTGCAATGCATTTACTATGCTTTTAGCTCTTTCATTTTGAAGATTAATATTGTGCTCAGTACTACCTTCAACTGAAGTGTAGGCGATAATATTGATTTTTTTAATGTTAAAATCAGTCAAATTGAGCGAATCATAAAGTGGCTTGATATCCTCAGGATTAAACTTGGCCTGGTCTTTTTCAAATGGAATTTCAAATTTCAGTGTTTTATCGAGGTTAATAGAATGTTGTAAAATGGTGCTTTCAGAAAGCGTATCTAAAAACAAACCCATTTCCAGGATGTTCCATCGATGCCGCTCCAGAGAGCGAAAGCTTTGATTATAACACGCGTAATTTTTTTTTATCAGGACAAGCGCAGGTTCAACAGATTGTCGGTCATATCTTGAGGGAAGTTGACCAAACTCTATGAGTATTCCATTTTCAAGGTTAAAAGATTTTTCATCTATTTGCTGTTTGTAAATAGGTTTCATCAAATACCCGAAATTAGAATAACCATTTTTTAAGGAATTCGGCCTTCCACAGGCAAACTGTTGTTTTGTAACAATATCAATTGAAATAGCATCCTTTTTATCGGTTATTAGGCGTTGGAAAAAATCCTTGTCATTAAAATGAATGCTGATTTCATTATTTTCATTGATATCAACCCCCATTCCAATTTCCTTTGGCTTGTTTCGCAAAATAGAATTTAACTCACCACAAATTTTATCCCTTTTTTTACCAGGATCTTTTATTTCAAAATCATTGTCGTAAGAAGTGTTTTGGGCTAATAAATTGGAATAAAATATTAGAAAGCTTAAAAAAAATAACTGTTTAAAAAGTTTCATTATAAAGTAGTTTGGAAGAAGTTATACTTTATAATGTTAAATTATTAAAAAGTAACAATTAATATTATTTACCCCATCGTATGGAATACATTCTGGACATCGTCATCCTCCTCGATTTTTTCCAGTAGTTTTTCTACTTCTACTTCCTGTTCAGGTGTCAGTTTTTTGGTAACAGTAGGAATTCTTTCAAAACCTGAGCTGATAATTTCAATGTTTCTACTTTCTAATTCTCGCTGGATAGCTCCAAAGCTTTCAAACGAACCATAGATTAAAATACCATCTTCTTCTTCAAAGACTTCCTCAGCTCCGAAATCGATGAATTCCAGTTCCAGTTCTTCCACGTCCAATCCTTCTTTTTGGATTTTGAAATGGCAATTGTGTTCAAACATAAATTCCACAGATCCTGATACGCCCAGGCTTCCATTGCATTTATTGAAATAGCTTCTAATGTTGGCTACCGTTCGGTTATTATTGTCAGTAGCTGCTTCAACTAAAACAGCAATTCCATGGGGCGCGTAGCCTTCAAACAGCACTTCTTTGTAATCTGAAGTGTCTTTGGAAGATGCTTTTTTGATGGCACGCTCAATGTTGTCTTTGGGCATGTTTTCCGCCTTGGCATTTTGAATAATTGCTCGAAGTCGGGAATTGGTATCCGGATCAGGGCCACCAGCTTTCACAGCCATTACGATGTCCTTACCAATTCTTGTGAAAGTTTTAGCCATGTGCGCCCAGCGCTTAAATTTTCTGGCTTTTCTAAATTCAAATGCGCGTCCCATAATTCAATAAAATTAGCTCGCAAATATAATGAAAGCAGCGATAGGTGGGTAAAAAAAGTGTAGGTTGATTTTTAATTTTTAGGCATAAAAAAACCGGGTAGAATTTCTACCCGGTTTTCTAAATATTTTTTGAGATCTTATTACAATGCTATACCCATGAACGACATGAAAGCGATACCCATCAAACCAGTTAATAGCATGGTGATGCCCAATCCTTTCAATCCGTCTGGCACATTGCTGTATTTTAATTTTTCTCTAATAGCAGCCAAAGCAACGATTGCCAATAACCAACCGATACCTGATCCTAAACTAAAGACTACTGCTTCAGAAAAAAGATAATCTCTTTGTGCCATGAATAATGATGATCCAAGGATTGCACAGTTTACAGCGATCAATGGTAGGAAAATACCAAGAGAACCGTAAAGTGCTGGAGAAAATTTCTCAATGATCATTTCTACTAATTGTACGATCGCTGCGATAACGGCAATGAACATGATAAATCGTAAAAATGTTAAATCTACTTCAGCAAAGCTTGGGTGAATAAATGCTAATGCACCTTCTTTGAGAATAAATTCCTGTAGTGCCCAGTCAACCGGTACCGTGATCACTAACACGAAGATTACTGCGGCTCCAAGACCTAATGCTGTACTTACTTTTTTAGAAACGGCAAGGAATGAACACATGCCTAGAAAGTAAGCAAAGATCATGTTTTCAATAAAGATCGATTTTATACCTAAGTTTAATAATTCCATTTTACTCTGCTGTTAGTGTTCTACAAATCCGGTTTTGGTTCTTTGCACCCAAATGATCAATCCAAGGATTATAAATGCTCCTACTGGCGTAACCATCAAACCATTGGTTGGGAAATTTTCTATGCCTATTGCTTCAAATACTGGGAAACCAAATATTTTTCCGCTTCCAAACAATTCTCTGAAGAATGCAATGGCAAGGATGATCCAAGAATATCCAAGCCCGTTACCCAGACCATCAAGAATCGAATCATAAGGTTTATTACCTAAAGCATATGCTTCCAGACGTCCCATTACGATACAGTTAGTAATGATCAGTCCAACAAACACACTTAATTGCTTATACATATCATAAGAATAAGCCTTCAGTATTTCCGATACCAATGTAACAAGCGTAGCAACAACTGCCAGCTGAACAATGATCCTAACACGGTTAGGTATTAAGTTTCTTATCAGCGATATGGTAAGGTTAGAAAATACAATTACAAAAATTACGGCAATGGCCATAATTAGCGTAGGTTTCATTTGAGTAGTAACAGCTAATGCAGAACAAATACCAAGTACCTGAACAGTAATTGGGTTGTCGTCATTTAGCGGATCTGAAATAATTCTTTTTCTCCTCTTAGAAAGCAGGTCCTCAGATTTCTTTTCTACTACTAATGCTTTTTCTGCAGTTTCAGCGCTCATATTAATCTATTTAATACTTCAAATACTTAAAGAGCAGCGACTTTTTTTGTCTCTGCTTTTACTTTGTTGATATATGATTGGTAATTCTGGAAATAGTCTAATAGCATGTTGCTCAAACCTTTTCCTGTAATTGTTGCGCCTGACATTCCATCAATATGATGTGCATCTTTAGCGCTTTCAGGATTGCTTTCCCCTTTTAGCATTTTCACAGAGATTAATTCTCCCTGATCATTGTAAATCTGCTTACCAACGAATCGTTCCTGTACTTGTGGTTCTGTGATCCTTGCTCCTAATCCCGGTGTTTCAGTTTCATGGTCAAACACTGCACCTTTAATAGTATTCATATCGGTATCCAAAGCAACAAAGCCCCAAATTGGCCCCCATAGCCCAGTGCCATATTGTGGGAATATATAGGCTTCTACAGCATTTTCATCTCCTTTTTTATGATAAATGAATACCGGGTATTGCCTTTCTTCTTTCTTCTTTTTGAAGTTTTTGGCAATGTTTACTTTCTCGGCTACTATCGGATTTCCCTTTTCGTTCTTTTCGATCAGCTCTCCATTAAAATCAACCACTATAGATTTAATAGAAGCATCATATTCTTCCAGGACCTCATTATTTTTCATTGTGCTCACATCCAGCACAGCCCCGAGAATTTGTTTTTTTGTATCAATTTCAATTGACTTGCGCTGAGGTTCTTTTAGTACCTGGTTAGCAAGCGATAACAGCCCTCCAATGATTATGGTGAGAATGGCTGTAAATACGATGATGTATGTGTTAGACTGTTGCACGTTTCAACCTCCTTTGTTTATTTCCTTTTACTACATAAAAATCAATTAATGGTGCAAACACATTCATTAATAGAATGGCTAGCATAATTCCTTCCGGATAAGCCGGGTTAAAGACTCTGATGATAATTGTCAGTATTCCAATAAGAAATCCATAAATCCATTTTCCTTTTTCTGTTTGAGCAGCGGTAACCGGATCAGAAGCCATAAATACGGCTCCAAAAGCTAATCCTCCAATCACCAGGTGATATTCAGCGGGCATGCTCATGTATTCATTTACTGCAATGGCATTTAATCCTAAGCCCATTACAAAAGCACCGGCAAATACACTTACGATTACCTTCCAGCTTCCAACTCCGGTGGCTATTAATATAGCTGCGCCAATTAACGCCATCAATGTGGATGTCTCACCGATTGATCCCGGGATTAACCCTGTAAATAGATTTGAAAAGCTATAAAGACTTTCTCCTCCTACTTGATAGGAATTTAATGCTTCTACTACTGAGCCTGCATTGTTAGATGAAGTTTCGTAAGCAACAGCTAAAGGTGTAGCACCAGAAAAGCTGTCAATGGCTTCGCCATCACCTAAATATGTCCAAACATCACCTGATATTTGTTGTGGATAAGCAAAATATAAAAATGCTCTTGCAGTTAAGGCTACATTTAAAATATTCATTCCTGTACCACCAAAAACTTCTTTACCAATAATTACGGCAAATATGGTGGCTAACGAAACTTGCCATAAAGGAATAGTAGGCGGTACTACTAATGGGATCAACATACCGGTAACAAGGAAACCCTCATTAACAGGGTGCTTTCTAATAACACAAAAAGTAAATTCTACCAATAATCCAGTGGCATAAGAAACTACAACAATTGGAATCACTTTTAGCGCTCCAATTCCCACCATTTCTAACCAAGTAGCTTCCTGGCCTGTAGCAAGGTAATGCTGATACCCTACATTGTAAATACCAAATAGAAGACATAATAGCATAGAAACGATCACTGTGTTCATCGTTCTTTTCATGTCATTGGCATCCCTGATATGTGCACCTTTGTTAGGGGTGGTCAGGTTAGGTAAAAAAGCAAATGTATCAAATGCTTCAAATACCGGATACAGCCTTTCAAACTTTCCTCCTTTTTCAAAATGAGGCTTATAATTATCAAATATTTTTCTGATAGCGTTCATCTAACTATTAACTATTTTTAATGAGGTCAATTCCTTCCCTTAATATTTTCTGTATATCGTTTTTAGAAACATCGATAAACTCACACAATGCCAGGTCTTCTTCGATCACCTCATAAATTCCTAATTCTTCCATTTCATCATAATCTTCCGCTAAAATAGCTTTGATAAGATAAGTGGGGAGAATATTTAGAGGTGTCACTTTTTCAAACATGCCTGATAATACAAAGGCTCTTTCTTCACCATTTGTATTGGTGCTAAGTGCGTATTCCTTTTTCGGGTTTAAGAATGAAAATAATCCGAGTGCCCTGTAAAAACTTAATTTCTTAAAGGTAGGGAGTACCCAGCCAAACATTTCATACTGATCACCTTCAGGGATAATACTCACTTGATGATCGTAATACCCGATGTATCCATCTGAAGCAATTTTCTCACCTGTCAAAACATTTCCGGAGATGACTCTCACATGATCAGAATTGAGGTTGCCTTCAATAAATTTATTGATACAAGCACCTGTGTATGTCTGATAATACTGTGGATTTTTTACTTCGGAGCCAGTTAATGCTATTGTTTTTGAAGCATCATATTTTCCTTCTAAGAAAAGTTTTCCAATTTGGATAACGCCGAATGGATTGAGCGTCCAAACAATATCACCTTTACTTATTGGATCTACTTCATGGATCAATGTGCCTACATTACCCGCCGGATGCTTTCCGGATACTTTATAAACTTCAGCATCCTTGGTGTGGGCAAATACTTTAGACACCTCGTCATTTCCATTTAATCCAAGATGAACTTTTCCAGAAGTGTACTTCTTTAAAATTTCAATTCCTGTCTGAAAATAATTTTCTTGTCCGCTAAATATAAAATCGTAATCCGGTGCTAGGGGGTGAGTATCAAAAGTAGAGATGAAGATTGCTTTTGGGGTATCATCCGGGTTGGCCATTACACCAAAAGGCCGCTGGATGATATTTGGCCAAACGCCACTCTTCTTCATTAGCTCCGTAGATTCTTCCCTGGTAACTTTTGAAATATCAGATACGGAATGTTTTTTGAACTCTACATGCTCTACACTTTTGTCGGCAAGTATTTTGATTTCGAGAATTTTTCTCTTGGCTCCCCTTTTTATTTCAGCTACTTCTCCACTGACGGGCGAACAAAACATGATGCCTTCTAACAACTTATCGTAAAATAATGGAGTTCCAGCTTTTACGTTGTCGCCTTCAGCTACCAGCAATTTTGGTCTGGTAATACCAAAAAAATCAGTGGGTTTTACTGCAAAGGTTTCCGGTTGGGGGGATTCAGCAATTTTCTTCTCGGCTTTTCCTTTTAGGTTTATGTTAAAACCTTTTTTAATCTTAATTATGTTTGACATCAGATATTTTTATTTATGCTGAATTTTAAGTCGCAAAAATAATTAATTTTTAAATTTTACCTTGTTTATTTCAGGGTTTGTTGCCCTGATTTTGAAATAAATTTTATATATAATCGTTTTTCTTCCTTATTTGTGGTCAACAACTGAGGTTTCGATATTTTTAATAAACTTTGCCACGTTTTCCATTAGCCAAATAGGAGTGGAGGTAGCGCCACATATTCCTACACTTTTCACCCCTTCAAACCACTCCGGTTTGATCTCTGTTTCATCCTCAATAAAATAGCTATATTCATTTTCTTTTTTACATGCTCCGTAAAGAGCTTTTCCGTTCGAGCTCTTTTTACCACTAACAAATAAGATCACATCATGCAGTTTGGAAAATTGTTTTAGCTGAGGCTCCCTGTTAGAGACTTGTCGGCAAATGCTATCATTCGCATCAAAATGATCAATTAATTCAGGTTGATCAGTGGCTTGAATTTTTTCTTCTATGATCGACTTGATTTTATAAAATCCGGAAGTGCTTTTAGTGGTTTGACTAAACAAGGAGATGGGCTTGCTGAAATCAAGTTGATCCAGATCTTTTTCGTCAGTTACGATGATGGCCTTTTTGTTGGTTTGCCCAGTAAGCCCAACAACTTCTGCATGCCCATGTTTTCCATAGATGACTATTTGTCCATCTTCTTTTTTCATTTTTTCATAGGCATTTCGCACTCTGTTTTGAAGTTTGAGTACTACCGGGCAAGAGGCGTCTATCAACTGAATATTATTTTTTAATGCGATTTCGTAGGTTTCAGGTGGTTCTCCATGCGCACGGATTAAAACCTTACAATCATGAAGGTTTTTTAATTCCTCATGGCTAATGACTTCCATACCCATGTCATTTAATCGTCGTACTTCACGGTCATTGTGCACGATATCTCCCAGGCAATAAAGATGGTTGGCATTTTCCATTTCATCTTCAGCCATTTGGATGGCAAACTCGACGCCAAAACAATATCCTGAATTACTATCTATGGTTACCTGCATGCTCATATCCTGACTTCCCTTATTCGTTGATTCGCCAAAGTTACAATTTTTTCTACTTGTTCATCAAATGTGAGGTGACTTGTGTCTACCAATATTGCATCATCAGCTTTTGTTAATGGGCTTTCAATTCTGGTGGAGTCCAGGTGATCACGTTTTTGAAGATTGGAAAATATCTCCTCATAATTGGCCTTCTCACCTTTTTCTTCCATTTCCTTTAGCCTACGCTTGGCGCGAATTTCAAGGTCTGCCGTCATAAATATTTTCAATTCAGCATTAGGAAAAACGACCGTGCCAATGTCCCTTCCGTCCATTACCACACCTTTGTCCTCGCCAAGCTGACGTTGAATTTCGACCATTTTGGTTCTTACCTCAGAAATAGCGCTTACTTCACTTACTTTTTCGGCAACTGTCAGCGAGCGGATTTCTTTTTCTACCGATTGACCATTCAATTGAATTTCATTGGCATCAGTAGTTGGATTAATGCTGAATCCTATTTTTAATTGACGCAATGCATTATTTACCGAGGCTTTATCAGAACTGCTAATATTATTTTGAATAAAATAAAGTGTAGTAGCTCTGTACATCGCGCCAGTATCTATATAAATATAGTGTAATTGTTTTGCTACGATTTTTGCCGTACTGCTTTTCCCACATCCCGAATGGCCATCAATGGCGATGATAATTTTATCCTGATTCATTTAACAATCTTTTACCGGACAAGGAATGGGCCCATTCTTTGGCTGTTGTCTTTTTTTAGGCTTATTAGAAGCACAAGAAAAAAGAATGGTGGAAATGAATACAATTAAGGTGATTTTTAGAAAAAATGTTTTCAAATTGCTATCCCTTTTTTATTGAACACAAATATAAGTAATCGTATAAAAGATAAAGCATTCAAGTAATGGGATTTGAAGAAAAGACAAAAAAGATCATTGAGGATTTGCGTGAGGATCTTAACAATGCCTTAAAAAACGTCAAAGACTCAAAAGAAGAAACGGTAGAAGAAATTGAAAAATTAATTGTGGAGCTTAGAGAGAAAGGCAACAAAGTCAATGCAGAATTTGAAGATTTTAAGCACCATAATCAAGATACATTTGATAATATTGAGGGTAGCCTGAAACAAGCGGCTGATGATGTGAAGAGAGTATTTAAGGACGCCTTTAATAAGTTTAGTAAATGAATGTACTTTCCGCAGAACAGCTTTCGAAAAATTTTCAGGATCTCCCGCTTTTTGATGAATTAACTTTTGGTATAAGTCAAGGCCAAAAGATTGCTTTAGTTGGTAAAAATGGTTGCGGTAAATCTACTTTACTAAAAATTCTGGCAGGAATGGACAGCCCTGATGCTGGGAAAGTAGTGATTCGCAAAGATATCACTATTGGGTATTTGGCGCAGGAGCCAGACCTTCAATATGAAAATACCATACAGGAAGAGTTGTTTTCACAGGATAATGAAATGCTTCGCGTGATCAGCGCATATGAAGAAGCAATGCTCACTAATAAAAGCAGTGCTGAAATCGAGGAATTGGTAGATAAAATTGACCAGCTGCAAGCCTGGGATTTTGAATATCAGGTCCACGAAATTCTAGGTAAATTGGGGATTGATTTTCTTGATAAAAAAATAAAGGAACTCTCAGGTGGACAAAAGAAACGGGTAGCACTGGCTAAAACATTAATTGAAAATCCGGACCTTTTGATTCTTGATGAACCTACTAACCATCTGGATGTGGAGGTGATAGAATGGCTGGAAAAACTATTAACCAAAGGAAACACCACTATTCTGCTGATTACGCATGATCGCTATTTCTTAGAAAATGTATGTGATAGAATAATTGAAATAGATGAAGGAAAACTATTTTCTTATGATGGTAATTTCAGTTATTTCTTAGAAAAGAAAGAAGAAAGAAGACAGCAACTTGCCACCGAAATTGAGAAGGCTAAAAACCTGATGCGGAAGGAGCTGGATTGGATCAGAAGGCAGCCAAAAGCGAGAGGAACTAAAGCTAAATACCGAATAGATGCTTTTCATGATATAAAAGAAAAGGCATCTCAGAAAATTGAAAACAATCAGGTAAATGTAGGGCTGGGAGCTAAGCGGCAAGGTGGAAAAATATTGGAGCTGAAACAAATCTCTAAATCATATGGGGATCTCGACATCGTCAATGATTTTTCATACACATTTAAAAAAGGAGATAAAATAGGAGTGGTTGGTAAAAATGGGGTAGGTAAAACCACTTTTTTAAATATCCTCTCTGGTAAGGATACCATATTTGAAGGTGAAATAGAAGAAGGGCAGACAACCACTATTGGGTACTTCCGGCAAGATACTTTTGATTTTGATGATGAGCAGCGCGTAATCGATGTAGTAAAGGAAGTAGCTGAAGTAATAAAATTAGCGGATGGAAGTGAGCTGACTGCCAGCCAACTCTTAGGGCAATTTCTATTTCCACCAAAAGTTCAATTTCAAAATACTACCTATTTAAGCGGAGGTGAGAAAAAGCGGTTGCAATTGTTGAGGACATTGATGGCCAATCCTAATTTTTTGATCCTTGATGAACCAACTAATGACCTGGATATTTATACCCTGGCGGTGCTGGAAGATTTTCTGCTCAATTTTAACGGATGCCTGATGATTGTTTCCCACGACAGGTATTTCATGGATCGATTGGTAGAGCATTGTTTTGTTTTTAAGAGGAAAGGTGAAATCATGGATTTTCCGGGAAATTATTCCAGGTATAGAGAATATGAAGAGGCGTTAGAGGAGGATGTGAAAGGGCAAAAAGAAGTTCCAAAAAAAGCTCCGGAAAAGAAGAAGCAGAAGACTAAATTGAGCTTTAATGAAAAGCGTGAATACGAATCCCTGGAAAAAGAAATCAACGACCTGGAAAGTAAGAAGAATGAGATTCTGGAAAAAATGAATACTATACAAGATCATGAAGAGCTGGCAAAGCTATCAGAGGAGTATGATGAAATATTGAAATCTATAGAAACTAAATCTGATCGCTGGATGGAATTGGCTGAGTATGCTGATTAATCAATTTAGTTAAATCCTATCCAATACCTTTTTAATAATATCGTCCACCACCTTATTGGGCTCTTTCAATAATTTGTTATCGATGCTATTAGATATAATGGCATTAATGCTAATGGCACGATGGCCTAATAACCTGCTCATTCCATAAAGAGCGGCAGTTTCCATGTCCAGGTTGGTAAACCAAAAGTCATCAAAATGAAAGTATAATAGTTTATCAATGAAGTTGTTGTACTTGGCAGGAATACGAGTCAATCTACCCTGAGGGGCATAAAAACCCGGGGATGTCATGACATTTCCTTCAATCATATCATGTGCTATTTGATTTTTTAAACCCTCATCAGCACTAACACAATAGGGTAAAAAACTGATATTCAGGGCTTCCTGGAGCTTTTTACAAATGTCAGTTTCAAATTCACTTTGCTCCAGTGGATAAAAGTCCATGAGCGAGCCCATTCCGATGGCAAGATTGTTTATATGCTGTGAGCCAACTGGTAAATCACTTTGTATGGAACTCGATGTGCCAATACGGATGAAGTTGAGCTGTTTAAAATCTTTTTTCTCAACCCTCTTTTTTAAATCAATATTAGTAATGGCATCGATTTCAATCAGGGCAGTTTCCAGGTTTTCAGTCCCCATTCCGGTACTGAGTACAGTGATCTTTTTCTTTTTGTAAATTCCTGTGTGCGTGATAAATTCTCGTTGATTCATTTCGTAAGTCACATCTTCAAAAAATTTACTTACCCTATGAACATGCCCGGGATCACCTACAAGAATAATGTTTTCAGATATTTTTCCTGGTTTTAGATTTAAATGAAAAATGCTGCCATCACGATTTAGAATTAAATCATTTTCATTAAATCTCTTCATAAAAGAATGATGAATTTTGCCAAAATTAATTCCCTTAAAAATGAATGCTTCTGACCAATTTTAAGCTCCTCAATTTATTTTAACCCTGTAAAATGTAATTTGATCTAAAGCTTAGCCAATTTAAACTACTTTTGCCGGGTTGCCAAAAACTCTTTCACCTTCTTTCACATTTTCAATGACAACGCTACCTGCACCGATACTGGCATTTTTACCAATGGTCACACCGCTAATAATGGTTACCCCTGACCCGATAAAAGCCCCTTTATCGATTTTTACAGCGGAATTTATGACACTTCCAGCTCCAACTTGCACAAAATCAGCTAGTTCGACTTCATGATCAATTATTGCACCGGTATGGATGATACAATGATTGCCAATGGAAGCGTAAGCTCCAACGGTGCTATGTGCGTTAATTAAACTTCCATGATGAATCTGAGCAGTATTTGAAATAAATGCAGAACTATGAATGGCGTTTATGGGCATTGCCTTGTACGAATCAGTAAGAGATTTTACAAGAGATTTCCTCACACGCATGTCATCATAGGCTAAAAAAGCATCACACTTTTTCCCCAGTATTTTTAAATATTCTTCATCATCCGTGGAACCCAGTATGGAGACATCATCAATTTCACTCCCATGAATTTTTTTGTCATCATCTAACACTCCATAAATCACTATATTATTAGACTTAAAAATGTCAATAGCAGCTTTTGCTAGTCCTTTTCCTCCAAATATTATTACCGGCTTTGTCATGGATTTTATTTAGTTCTAATTTATAATGATGCAAAAATGGATATACTAACTAATTGAAACAAAAAAAGCGGGCAATTTTGCCCGCTTTTCATCAGAGTTTTTATATCGCTAAAGTTTCTTTACTTCAGCAGTAGATTCAATTTTTATGATTTCAGTTTGCCCTGTTTCAGAATTTACTTTGGATACAGGAACAATTTCTGCTTGTGCTTCTATTTCCATTTTTTCAGCAGAACCTTCTTCAGTTATGGTAATTGTATGTTCTGTTTGTACAGGTATAGAAGCTTCAGGAGTAGTTGGAATTTCTGCAATAGAAGGTGCAATCACAAGCGCTACCACCGACATTAATTTCAGTAGAATATTTAATGATGGTCCTGAGGTATCCTTAAATGGATCACCTACCGTATCACCAACCACTGCCGCTTTGTGCGGATCAGATCCTTTGTAATACATCTGGCCATTAATTTCAATTCCTTCCTCAAACATCTTTTTGGCATTGTCCCAGGCACCTCCAGCGTTTGATTGGAAAATCGCCATTAAAACACCTGCAACGGTCACACCTGCTAGCAATCCTCCAAGCATCTCAGCCCCACCAATAAATCCAATTAATACTGGTACTAATACACCGAGAATTCCCGGAATAATCATTTCTTTTATTGAAGCCTTGGTAGAGATCTCTACACATTTGTCATATTGTGCTGCCCCATCTGCTTTGTCAAATATTTTCTTTTCTTCATCCGTAGCTTTTTCTATATCAGCGTCATATTTTTTCATGATTGCCAATGCATCTTTCAAAGCAGGGATTTGATTAAACTGTCGTCTTACTTCTTCTATCATCGACATGGCCGCCCTACCAACAGCATTCATTGCTAGAGCAGAAAAAACAAACGGTAGCATACCTCCTAGAAACAGTCCTGCCATTACTTTTGGCTTACTAATATTTATAGATTCCAACCCTGCCTGCTGAGTGAATGCAGCAAAAAGAGCCAAAGCAGTTAAAGCAGCAGAACCAATAGCAAATCCTTTTCCGATTGCAGCAGTAGTATTTCCAACCGCATCCAATTTGTCCGTCCGTTGTCTTACTTCTTTAGGAAGTTGTGACATCTCTGCAATACCACCTGCATTATCAGAAATAGGTCCATAGGCATCAACAGCAAGCTGAATTCCAGTATTAGCCAGCATTCCGACTGCTGCAATGGCTATACCATAAAGCCCTGCAAAATGATAGGATATTAAAATTGCTGAAACGATAAGTATAATTGGAATTGCTGTGGACATCATCCCTACTCCCAAACCACTAATGATATTGGTAGCTGAACCGGTTAATGATTGCCTTGCAATTGACCTCACAGGAGGAGTACCGGTACCAGTATAGTATTCGGTTATTTGACCTATTCCCAGCCCGGCAACAAGCCCGGCAATAGTAGCCCAAAAAACTCCCATGGAAGTAAATGTTCCGGAACTGGTAGTCCAGCTTTCAGGAAGCATATATTCAATAATGAAATATGAAACTGCAATCATTATTATAGAAGAGCCAAACTCTCCTATATTTAATGCCTTTTGAGGGTTTCCACCTTCTTTTACTTTTACAAAGAATGTACCCAATATTGATACAATTATACCGGCAGCGGCCAAGACCATGGGAAGGAGTACAGCTCCTAGTCCGGTGAACTCTCCGGCGAATTCGGGTAGCGTTACAAAGGCGGCTCCTAATACCATGGAGCCGATTATTGACCCAACATATGATTCAAATAAGTCAGCGCCCATACCTGCTACATCACCTACATTGTCACCCACATTATCTGCGATGGTTGCGGGGTTTAGTGGGTGGTCTTCAGGAATTCCTGCTTCAACTTTTCCTACTAGGTCAGCTCCTACATCGGCCGCTTTAGTATAAATTCCCCCTCCCACACGGGCAAAAAATGCAATTGAAGATGCACCTAATGAGAAACCTGCCAGTACATTTAATACTTTTGTGATAGACCAGCCTCCATCAGCACCTAAGACCTGGCTATAGAGAATGAACAAAAGGCTTAAGCCGAGCACTCCCAGACCAACAACACCAAGCCCCATTACAGATCCTCCGGTAAAAGCCACTTCCAGGGCTTTTCCTAAACTCACTCGTGCCGCATTGGTAGTACGCACATTTGCCTTAGTGGCTACACGCATGCCTATGAATCCGGCAAGACCAGAACATAATGCTCCTACTACAAATGATAAGGCGACCAGCGCATTTGAATCTTGTTCTGTGGAGCCTTTGTATGCGAGGAGAATCCCTACGGCTACTACGAAAATTGATAATACTTTGTATTCAGCTTTTAAAAATGCCATAGCACCTACGGCAATGTTTTTAGCAATCCTTGCCATGGTTTCGGTTCCTACCTCTTGTTTTTTAACCCAGGAACTTTTCCAAAACACAAATAGCAAAGCTATTACTCCCGAAACGGGCAAAATATACAGTAAACTTTCCATACGATTTTTAGGATTTTATTTGGTGTATACTATTAAAAAATAAGACAAAATGTTGATCATTTTGTCATTATTAGAATAATGCACTAAAGTTGATAGCAGACATCTTTATGCCTTTCACAATAATATTAATAAGTATCAAACAATCAAATCAATTAAAGGTATAGTAGGTAGGATATAAATTGAATTGAAATCTTGGGTATTTTAATTAATTGATTGGTTAGTTGAAGAAAAAACTAATTAGTAATTAAAAATGTGAATTCTTCATAATGAAGCTGTTCATTACTTGCAAAAATGAAAATTTTAAAAAAAATGAAGAGATTACTGAAATAAATTCAAATACTGCACCATAGAACGTAAAATTTCTGCCACTTGTGTAGCAAAAGCATTTTCGGCACCTCTACCTATCACATATAAAGTGAAAATAAAGTAAATGCCCAATAGGAGATAGGCTTGCATTTCATTGATGATTTTGCGAAACACATAAACTGAAAATGCAAGAACCGTCAATAACAATAAGAGCATCCGCAATTCGCTACTTAGGTTGATGATTTCCTCGTGCATGATGATTGGCCCATGGATAAGCGTATAGACAAACAATGGGAAGCCTAGTGCAAAACATATATCAAAAATGTTACTTCCTAATGCATTTGAAATTGCGTCATCATAATTTCCTTTACGTGCGTCATTCATGGAAATAATTGTGTCAGGAACACTGGAAGCTGCTGAAGCAAGGATGACAGCAACAAACATGATGGGAATATTTAACCCTTGAAAAGTACCCAAGTATGGAATTGTATATACATCACTACCAATCCATTCACAAGCCTGCACTAACAAAAGGCAAACAAATGCAATCCAAAAAGTAGAAATCAGTAATAGGGTCCATGCATTAACAATGCTCATGTCCTTTTTGCCAATGATTATTCTGTGAAGATCGAATGTTAAAATTGCCATCATGATACCCTGGTCATCATTTTCATGGAGCTTCATGTCGCCCACATGATGTGGATGAATAATGTTGGGCTTTTTCATGGTGGTAAACATATAGACCAGGTAGATCACATATAATACCATTAATATAAAGCCATGCCACCAATCCAATTTGGAGCCGCTGATTAGTACAATAAATACGAGCTCTGCAAAAATCAGTGCGAAGCCATCTCTTCTGATAACTTTTCTTGATATTTTGATATTACTCGCTACGCCTGTAAATATGACAACTAATATTACAAAGGCAGGAATTATCATTGAATTAAAAATGGCGCTTCCTGCAGTGGTACCTATTCCACCAGAAAATCCATCAACATCCTTCAGATAAAAAAGAAAAAATAAGCTGGTAAATACTTCTGGTAATGAGCTGCCAATTGCATTTATCGTTGCCCCTCTTACCCCTTCAGAGAGGTGTCTTCCAATGTAGTCTGAAGCTGCAGCAAAACCATCACTCGCCCGCCATATAATCAAACAACAAATTACCACTAAAACGATTGGAATAATGATGCCCATCTACAGATTTTAAAAATAGATATTAGAGATAATCCTAATAATAAATGAATATGAATTTTGTCGCATAAAAATGCAAAATAATATAAATTTTGTTTAATAATTAAGGAATTAATTTTTTATCAGTAAAATTCAACATGGTAATTAATGTATATACAAGTTTTTGTATAGTAGTGGTAAAATACTTTTTCTGGCAAATCATCCATCCATTTCAGTTTCCTGCCTATTTTTGTTGAATGAACTCTTACACCAAAAGAGAATTATCCCTTCGTAACGGGCAAGATAAGGAGGAAGTTTGGATAGCCTTTAAAGGGCTGGTCTATGATGTTTCTTCATCAAGGTTATGGCGAGAAGGTACACATTATGAGCATTGGGCCGGGCAAGATCTTACTGATGAATTGCCTGATGCGCCACATACAGAAAAAGTTTTTGAAAAATTTATACCCATTGGGGTGCTAAAGGAGTAGGTAATAGTAATGCATGACATAGAACCGTATAGCAGATGGCTTAATTATTATGATTCGTCTTTTGATGAAGCTTCACCTTTCTATGGAAAAGAATACAATTACGACTTATTTACAGAAGCTGTATATAATTACTATATAGATCCGGCCTGGGATTTCTTTGGTTCAGAGACCTTGTATATAAAGGTATTATATGCTGATTATCATTTAGGCGCCGCGATATTTGAATTTATTGGTGAGTGGAATGATGCGATTAATAACGATGTGATGCATCTAAAGCGAAATCTTCTGGAGCACTTTATGTTGAATGGCATTCAAAAATTTATCCTTATCGGTGAAAACGTATTCAATTTCCATGGTTCTGATGATAGCTATTATGAAGAATGGTTTGACGAGTTAGAAGGTGGGTGGATTTCTTCCATTGGATTTCGTGATTTCATTTTAGAAGAATGGAAGAAGTATAGTATTGATTATTATGTTAATTTTGGCGGTGAATTAGAAATCAATAACTGGCGAACTTTTACACCTTTAAAATTGGTAGAAAAGGTTGATCAGATTATATCGAGAAGAATAGAATTAACTTAAATTTTTTCCCATTGCTGTATAAAAATATTATTCGCCCATTTTTATTCTCTTTGTCACCGGAACGGGCTCATCATCTTACATTTTGGTTAACACGCATACTATTTAAAATACCGGGATTTGGATTGATATCAGAGATGATATTTAAAACCAATCACAAAAAACTGGAAAGAGAAGTCTTTGGTATTCGCTTTCCAAATCCAGTTGGCCTTGCTGCAGGTCTGGATAAAAATGCAGAATTGATTGATGAATTTAGCCATTATGGATTCGGGTTTATTGAAGTAGGAACGGTAACCCCCAAATCGCAGCCGGGTAATCCAAAGCCCAGATTATTCCGATTGCCTGAGGATGGAGGACTTATCAACCGAATGGGATTTAATAATGAAGGGGCAGATGCCATGGTGGAACGCCTGAAGCAGAGGAGTTCTATTATCATCGTAGGTGGAAATATTGGTAAAAACAAGGTTACGCCCAATGAAGAGGCTGGCAGAGATTATGAAATTTGTTTTGAAACTTTGTTTGATTATGTGGATTATTTTGTGGTCAATGTAAGTTCCCCCAACACTCCTAACTTAAGGGAGCTTCAGGATAAAGAACCGTTGAAAAAGCTTCTTTCAAGGCTTCAGGAAAGAAATAAAAATAAAAAGAAATCGAAACCTATTCTTCTGAAGATCGCTCCAGATTTAACAGATGATCAATTATTAGATATCATAGAAATAGTGAAGGAATCAGGTATTGCAGGAGTTATTGCCACGAATACAACCATTTCTAGAGATGGGCTGAATACTGAAAAGGAAGTGATAGGAAAAATCGGGGCAGGTGGATTAAGTGGCAAACCTGTAAAAGCTCGTTCTACAGAGGTAATTCGGTTTTTAAAGGAAAAGTCTGAAAATGCGTTTCCGGTGATAGGTGTGGGGGGGATTCACTCCGCAGAAGATGCCATTGAAAAATTAAAAGCCGGGGCAGATTTAATTCAGGTTTATACCGGTTTTATCTATGAAGGACCTTCATTAATTAAAAAAATCAATAAACGCATTCTAAAATCGTTTACTAATAGCTAAATTTTAATTTGGTATCGGATTTGACTATAATTAATTGGATTCATTAATTTTTTGAACATTTCACTTAGTTTTGTGCCGTAATGGCGAGAGCAGAAAACACATATAAAAAAAACACAAAGTCTTCAACAACTAAAAAACCTAAGAGCAAGAAAAAAGGCAGGTCTTTTTTCAAAGACAAAAGGTTAGGGTTGAGTTTTGGGATATTATTGATTGGAATTTCTTTTTATCTCGGGGTAGCGTTTATTTCTTATTTATTTACCGGGGAAAATGACCAAAGTGTCGTTGAAGCATTTGGTAGTACAGATATTGTTGAGTCTGGTAGCGAAGCTGAAAATTGGTTTGGTGTATTAGGAGCTATTGTAGCCAACCAATTTATATATAAATGGTTTGGACTAGCGGCATTTATTATTCCTCCGCTTATGTTCTTGCTGGGGTATTATATCGTTTTTAAAAAACAGATCATTTCCCTGCAAAGAAGCTTTTTCTTTTCCGTATTCTTCGTTTTGTGGACCAGTACTCTGTTAGGGTATTTAACACTCGATCCAACATCCCCTACGGATCTTTCAAGATTATCAGGAGGTATTGGGTTTGAAATTGCGCTTCTAATGGAAAGTCTTTTTGGCTGGGGAACTTTCATTGTATTATTACTTTCGCTTTTAATATTTGTCATCTTCTTTTTTAATATCACTCAATTATTTAGTGGGATTGGATTGGTAGATAAATTCACCGCACCTGGCCATGGAGAAAAAGAGGAAGTTTCGAGATCTGATGAAGAGATGCAGGAACAAGAAACCTGGTTGGTCGAACCTGTAGAAAAAAAGGAAACTAAACCACCCGTACAAAAGGAGGAGCTGAAATTAGAAATAGAACAGGAAGAAAAAAAGGAATTGGTTTTTGAAGATGTAAAACCTCCAGAAAGTAATACTAAGCCTAAGAATGATCACGAAGAACCTGACTTTTCTGTTGGAGAGGGAGTAGAAGAGCAGAAATCTACCTCTATAGAAAATTATGACCCTACTTTGGACCTGGGAAGCTATAGGTACCCATCACTTGATCTGTTAAATGAATATGAAAGCAGTCATATCAAAGTAACCAAGGAGGAGCTAGAGCAAAACAAAAATAAAATAGTTGAAACGCTCACTAATTTTAAAATTGGAATAGCAAGTATTAAGGCGACAATAGGGCCTACTGTTACCTTGTATGAAATCATTCCGGATGCGGGTGTCAAGATATCCAAAATAAAAAACCTGGAAGATGACATCGCATTGAGTTTAGCGGCATTAGGAATACGGATTATTGCCCCAATTCCGGGAAAAGGAACGATAGGTATAGAAGTTCCCAATAAAAACCGGGAGATGGTCTCCATGAAATCTGTGCTTAGCACGGAGAAGTTTTCTAAGAGCACGCATGAATTACCGGTAATTTTGGGTAAAACAATTTCTAATGAAGTATATGTAACTGACTTGGCAAAGATGCCTCACTTGCTTATGGCAGGAGCAACAGGTCAGGGTAAATCGGTTGGGCTGAATGTGATGTTGGCATCTCTCATCTATAAAAAGCATCCTTCTCAGTTGAAATTTGTAATGGTGGATCCCAAGAAAGTTGAGCTCACTCTTTTTAATAAAATTGAGCGACACTTTTTAGCCACTTTGCCAGATAATGAAGAACCGATTATTACCGACACCAAAAAAGTGATCTATACCCTGAATGCACTTTGCATTGAAATGGATGATCGCTTGTCGTTGCTAAAAGATGCTGGTTGTAGGAATCTAAAAGAGTATAACAAAAAATTTATTCAGCGAAACCTGAACCCTCAAAAAGGTCATCGATACCTTCCTTATATAGTGTTGGTAATTGATGAGTTGGCTGACCTGATGGTGACGGCAGGAAAAGAAATTGAAAACCCAATAGCCAGGTTAGCAGCAGTAGCGAGGGCTATCGGTATTCACCTGATATTGGCCACACAGAGGCCATCGGTAAATGTTATTACTGGTGTGATCAAAGCCAATTTCCCTGCCAGATTATCTTTTAGAGTGACCTCTAAAATCGACTCACGAACTATCCTGGATATGGGTGGCGCTGATCAATTAGTAGGCATGGGAGATATGTTATTTTCCCTGGGATCAGAATTAATCCGATTGCAATGTCCTTTCATTGATACAGCTGAAGTGGAAAATGTGTGTGAGTTTGTTGGGGAGCAAAGAGGATATGAATCAGCCTATATGTTGCCAGAATACAGTGGTGATGAAGAGGCTGGTAGCGCTGGAGCGGTAGATTTGGCAGACAGGGACAGTATGTTTGAAGAAGCTGCCCGATTGATCGTCAGACATCAGCAAGGATCTACATCATTAATCCAAAGAAAGCTTAAATTGGGGTATAATAGAGCGGGCCGTTTAATTGATCAGTTAGAGGCTGCTGGGATAGTGGGACCCTTCGAAGGAAGCAAGGCTCGTGAAGTTTTAATTAATGACGAGTATAGTTTGGAACAAAAATTGAATGATATTTATCAAAACAATTAATAAAAGATAAAATGAAGAAGTATTTATTTCTGGTATTGGTATTTTCAGCGACTGTGGCAATGGCACAGCAAGATCCAAAAGCAAAAAAAATATTGGATGATATGAGTGCTATGTATAAAGGTTTGCCTGGATACAAGGTTAATTTCGTTCAAAAAATGGAAAACCGAACTGAAAATATCAACGAGCAGTATAGCGGAGAGATCACCGTGAAAGGTGATAAATTTAAATTGGTGATAGGTGATCAGGAAGTGTTTAACAATGGTGAAACTGTCTGGACATATTTTAGTGATGTCAATGAAGTGAATATTGATAATTTTATTCCTGAAGATGGCGAGATGAGCCCGGTAACAATTTATAATGGTTATGAGGATGGATATAAATATCAGTTTGTTGAAACCAAAAAATCAGGAGCTGCAACACTAAATGTAGTAGAGCTTCAACCAGAAAAGGGATCGCGACAATTTGAAGATTTGATAAAAATAAAATTGGAAATCGACGCTGCTACCAACACCGTATCATTAATGCAGATTTACGATCGGGTAGGCACAGTTTTTTCATATAAGCTGAATGGGTTTACTAGTCAATCAGGATTAAGTGATGCCATTTTTAATTTTAATGTAGATAAGCATCCCGGAGTAGAAGTAGTTGATTTAAGATAATACAGGCCGTTTAATCGGCCTTTTTTTATAATGAATAAAGAAGCGCTTACCCAAGAAATTAAATCGAAAGGCTCATATCTATGTATAGGCCTTGATACGGATTTTAAAAAAATCCCCACTCATTTATTAAAAGAGAAGGATCCCATTTTCGCTTTTAATAAGGTGATCATCGAAGAGACGCATGACCTATGCGTGGCGTATAAACCAAACCTTGCGTTTTACGAATCCTTAGGGGCGAAGGGTTGGGAGAGCCTGGAAAAAACCATGGAGTTAATTCCGGATAATATTTTTACGATAGCCGATGCAAAAAGAGGAGATATAGGAAATACCTCATCCATGTATGCACGAGCTTTCTTTGAGAATATGAATTTTGATTCGGTAACAGTAGCACCTTATATGGGAGAAGATTCTGTTAAGCCATTTCTGGATTTTGAAGATAAATGGGTGATTTTATTGGCGCTAACTTCTAACAAGGGTAGCCAGGATTTTCAGCATTTAAAAGTGGGTGAAAGTCGATTGTTTGAAAATGTTTTAACCAAAAGCCAGGAATGGGGTACCGAGGGCCAGCTTATGTATGTAGTTGGTGCCACCCAAGCTGGCGAACTTCAAAATATTAGAAAATTAATTCCTGATCATTTTTTACTTGTACCAGGTGTAGGTGCACAGGGAGGCAGTTTAGAGGAGGTTTCAAAATTTGGTATGAACAAAGATTGTGGTTTGCTAGTGAACTCCTCACGAGGAATTATTTATAACTCTAATGATACAGATTTTGGTAAAAAAGCCAGGGAGGCAGCATTAGAGATTCAACAAAGCATGCAGAAATATTTAGACCTTTATCTGAAATAATCTATTTTAGGCAAAAGGTTTAACAACATGGAAGAGGCCTTTCTGCACTACATTTGGAAATTTCAATACTTTGATAAATCCGACCTGAGAACCTCGGACGGACTTCCCATATCAATATTCCGCCCTGGCACCATCAATACTGATAAAGGCCCGGACTTTGAAAATTCAAGAATCAGCATTGGAGAGGTAGAATGGAATGGATCTGTGGAGATCCATGTGAAAGGAAAAGATTGGTATAACCATAGCCACCACAAGGATCCCTCCTATGATGGAGTAATACTTCATGTGGTGTGGGATGGCCAGGAAAAAGAGACGCTTCGTTCCGATGATTCTAAAGTCCCCATTCTGGAATTGGGCAAAAGAATTGATTCATTGATTTTTGAGAAATATAAAAAGCTTACTGGGAACCCTGATCGTATTCATTGTCATTCCTTTTTGAAGGAAATGGATCGACTTAAAATATTTGAAGTATTTGATAAAGTAGTTGTAGAGCGATTAAATAGGAAAGCAACCGAGATGCTTATTCGATTGAGAAAAAATAACTTTGATTGGGAGGAGACCTGCTTTCAGCTACTATCGGCCAATTTTGGATTTAAAGTAAACAAAGAATCATTTATATCGCTTGCAGAAAATATTCCTTTTAAAATACTTCAAAAGCATAGTAATAATATTATCCAGGTAGAAGCCATATTATTTGGAGTGGCTGGGTTTTTAGATCAAGATCTGGAAGATGATTATCATT
Organism: Cyclobacteriaceae bacterium; assembly: GCA_050306095.1. GTDB lineage: Bacteria > Bacteroidota > Bacteroidia > Cytophagales > Cyclobacteriaceae > CAJXNP01. Next base: position 11,801 of record JBNLGO010000012.1, on the reverse strand, counting down.
CTCTTTTGAAAAAAGAATATTCATTTTTACAGAAAAAGTACTCTTTTAATAGCTTTCTAAAGAGACATCAATGGAAGTTTTTGAGGTTGCGCCCTGCGAATTTTCCAACTATCAGAATTGCTCAACTGGCCATGCTTATTCATGTTCATCAAAAGTTTTTTTCCTCACTCATTGAATTAACAGAAATAGTAGAATTAAAAAAAATCATAAAGGTTGAGCAGTCTTCTTATTGGCGGCAGCATTATGATTTTGGTAAAAAAGCTGAGCGCAAAATTGGGGTATTAGGAGAAAGTAGCATAAACAACATTTTAATAAATACTGTTGCTCCATTAATGGCGGCATATTCAATTGAAAAAGATGAGTTATCATATTTAGAATATGCATTGGTAATTCTGCAAAAACTTCCTCCAGAAAGCAACAATATAATAACCGAATGGAAAAACAGCGGCACTAAAATCACAAATGCATTTGATTCGCAAGCCGCAATAGAGCTTCTGAATAATTATTGCAATCCCAAAAAATGCCTTGATTGTTCCATTGGGATAAACATTCTTCAAAGTAATTAATATGAGTGTATTGGTCTTGTCGATACACCTTCTTTTACTCATTGGTGGAGCATGGATATATTTTAACAGGATGTGTCCATCAAAGGAAAAGCGAATATTTATTGCTGCATTTATTTTTAAAATATTTTGCGGGCTTCTATTGAGCTATTTCTATTTACATTATTTTGAAGGAGGAGATAGCCTGACTTATTTCAATGAGGCTAAAAGAATAGACTCATATAGCCAAGAAAATGAGGCTTCTTTTTTTGAGATAATATTCGATAGCAATCATCAGGTATTTGAAAAATCCAGCTACAAAGGTCAGCCTAGAGCATTACTTTTTACTAAAATTATCTATGCAATTTATTTGGTAACTAATGGAAGTTATTGGCTAATCTCTGTGTATTTAAGTCTCTTTGCATTTATAGGATTTTGGTTGTTTTACCTCACAAGTGTAAAGCTTGCGTTTGCACAAAGAAAATCATTAATAGTAGCTCTCCTTATCTGGCCATCAGTTGTTTTTTGGAGTGGCGGATTGATAAAAGAAAGTGTTTCAGTAGGAATAATAATGCTGATTGCCACTACAGTGATCTCATTTAATCATGGTAAAACTACATTTTGGAAATTCCTGTTCTTCATTGGGTTGTCGTACTGTCTTTTCAAATTGAAGTATTACTATGCCGGTGTGATTGTACCCGTTTCGGTAAGTTATTCCTTAGTCAGTTTGATAGGGAATAAATCAAATGTGGTTAAAGTCAATCCAATTGTTCAAGCACTATTGTTTTTTGCTACGTCTTTTTTGTTGGTGCTTATTGCTTCTCATTTTCATTATAACCTAAGGTTTTCTAATATTCCGGATGTAATTGTTAGCAATTATCAGCTGTTCATCAATAAATCAGAACCAGGAAAGGCGGTCGTTTTTAATAATTTGGAACCATCTTATTGGGATTTGTTTTTGAACACTCCGAAAGCACTGATCGCCGGAATGTTCAGGCCTTCCTTGTTTGACATTAAAAATATCTGGTCTTTATTGTCTGCAATGGAGAATACCTTGTTGTTGATATTAGTTTTGGCGCAGTTAAAGAATTTCAGAAATGTGGTAAAAGGGGATTTTGTATTGACAATTGCAGCTATCTCTTTTTGTATAATTATGGCGGTGTTTTTGAGCTTTTCTGCACCAAACTTTGGAACACTTGTTCGATATAAAGCGGGTTTTTTGCCATTTTTAATATTAATAGTGATTTCAGGAAATCCAATAATAAAAGGCATAAAAAAAGCCGGGATTTTCACCCGGCTTAATTTCTAATATCCTTTATAGTAATTATTAACCTTCGCCGTAATCTGGCTATAAATTGGTCGTGTAAATTCAACAAATAAATCCTGAGGAGGTGGAGGGTCGGCTGGTTTATTTGCGCATATTCCCAAGTCTTCCTTACTTAAAGCCCGTTCATCACCATTAAAATTGCCCCAGATAGACGTCCATGTAAATTGTCCTGGAAATTTGTCGTGCAAAATAACTTGTTTTGATCGTGCATCCATCACCTTCATACTTACCAGGCCTTTGGATACTAATTCCCTTTTGAACTCATGAATGGTAGCCTTTACTGTGCCATAAACATTCGCTTTTTCGCCGTTTTCTAATGTAACTTGCCCTACTACTACACTATCTTTAGAAATCTCACGACTGTATTGAAAGTTATTGGTTTGTCCCACTACAAAATCATCAAATTGAACAATTAATATTTGGTCAGGATCTTGGATATTTTCGTCATCTACCCCAAAGAAATGGACGAATTCATTGCCTCCATAGTGGAAAAGATATTCATTAATCTGATCCTGAAAAAACTGTACGCTCACCTGGTATTGCCAGGTTGGCACGGGTACCTGATCCACTAATACTTTTAAAGTGGCCGCCCAATGAGCTTCATCAATTTTCATATCAACATCCTTGTATGTCGCCAGGTATTTTTTAGCTTCCTGAAATTGGAAATATGCTTCTTTTGCACTTTCTCTGGAACCTTGATTTAGCGCCAACATTCCCGCATTATACCGCTCTTCCGCTGCACGTTCCCGATATAAAGTAAGCTCAGAATAATAGCTTTTTGGATTAGGAATGACAGATAGAGCACCTGGGCATCGCTGAATTTGGTCATTCATTTGATTTAAAGTAGAATATGCATCATATACTTTTCCACTTTTAAACCGATCATTGGATTGCTGTACATTTCGTACAATTCCCTCGTAATAGTTTATTGCCAACGGATAGGCTTCAGCGAGTGTTTCCCGTGATTTACTGTGATCTGGATTTTTCCTTAGCCGCTCTACACTTTTTATTACGGCTGTATAATAATTCCCTTTTTCAAAAGACTTTTTGCCAGATGAACACGAAAAAAGTATCGCAGTAAAAAATACGATTGATAAATAATTTACAAACTGCCTCATGGTAATTGTTATTGTTTGAAATTAAAGTTATCAATTTTCAGGCCTAATTTGGAGAGTGCGTAATATTTATTAAAAACTTGAGTAATTATGGAAACTTTACTAAGAAATTGATTCTTCCGTTTGGAGTTGCTTTTCATATAGCTCCTTGTAAACCCCTCCTTTTTCCATTAGGGATTCATTGGTGCCTTCTTCGATCACTTTTCCATCATCAATAACGATGATTTTATCAGCGAGTTTGGCAGAAGAAACACGGTGGCTAATGATGACGGTAGTACGGTTTTTCATGAGGCCTTTCAAGCTATTGAGAATAGTATTTTCTGTGTTAGTATCTACAGCAGAAAGACAATCATCTAAGATTAATATTTTGGGTTCTCTCACGATAGCACGGGCGATGGATAAACGCTGCTTTTGACCTCCCGAGAGTGTAATTCCCCGCTCTCCTAATATAGTGTTAAACCCTTCAGGAAAATCGCGAATATTTTCATAAAGGTCAGCGTCTTTAGAGGCTTGTTTTATCTTTTCAAAATTGAGGTCATCACTCCCAAAAGCAATATTATTGGCGATTGTATCAGAAAACAGGAATACATCCTGTGGCACATATCCAATACAGGATCGAAGGAAAGAAGGCTGAAAATCTTTGATGTTTTTCCCATCGATTAATAGACTGCCACCTGTCACATCAAACATCCTGGATAGCAAATTTGCAATCGTACTTTTTCCGGATCCTGTTGTACCAATGATCGCGATTGACTCCCCTTCATTGACCTTAAAATTAATATTTTTAAGGGCAGTAATTCCAGAATCCTCATAGGTGAAATCCACATTCCTAAAATGAATATTTCCTTTTATTTCAGTAGTATTATTTTCACTTGATACAATGTCATTTTTTATATTCAGAAATTCATTGATCCTTTTTTGTGAGGCTTCAGCGCTTTGGGTAATGCTAATTACCCAGCCCAGAGAGGTTACAGGCCAGGTAAGAAGGTTAACATACAATACAAATTCAGCGATATTTCCCAATGTAATATTTCCTTTAATAACTTCAGTACCACCGATATAAATTGTGAGAATTGTGCTCAGACCAATTAAAAACATAATTAATGGAAAGAATAGCGCATTAACCTTGGTGAGTTTTAGGCTATAATCTTTATAACTTTCACTTTCTTTTTGGAAGTTTCTAATAGAATCCTCTTCTCTTGCAAAGGATTTGATTACCCGTATTCCCGAAAATGCCTCTTGCACAAATGTGGATAGCTCTGCTAGTTTCTTCTGTATCGCCTCAGATCTTTTATTTATAATGTTATTAACAAAATAAATACTGAGTGATAAGATAGGTAAAGGAAGCAGAGCATAGGTGGTAAGCCGGGCATTTATACTGTACATTACAGGGATCAAAATCAAAAAGAGAATAATCAAATTCAGCCCATACATTACTGCCGGGCCAATATACATCCTTGATTTACTTACATCCTCAGATATTCTCGCGATCAAATCGCCGGTATTATTTTTTCTATAAAAACTAAGGGGTAATGTTTGATAGTGGAAATAGATTTCATTTTTCAAATCATATTCTATCAATCGCGACATAACAATGATAGTCTGCCTTACTAGAAAGAGAAACAGACCTCTTATTATGGCAAAAATTAAAATAAGCACGCCATATAGCATAATGCTACTATCAATGAATGAATTAAACACTGATTGGATGGTAAGTCCTTGTAATGATTGATGAATTTTTAGGTTATCCTGAACCAGGTCAATAGAATATCGTACAAGCTGCGCCGGGAGTATTTGAAATACATTTGATAAAGCGACAAATACCACTCCTAGTATCAGGTGATATTTGTATTTAATGAAGTACTTGTTGAGGTGTTTTAATTCTTTCACGTATCAATTAATCGTTTACCGCCACAAATAGTTTTCGCAACATTATAATTAATGGAATTAAATATAAAAAGTACTATTTTTGCCCAGTTGATTTGTATAAGTGGTTCGCCAAAGTGCAAATCTAATCAAACGATTCAAAAACGATAATAAAATTTTGATGGTTGGGGAGAACGAAGCTATACTAACACAGGAGACGGAACCCTTTGACATGATGAATGAGATGGGTCATGAGCAATTGGTCTTTTGTCATGATCCTGGCACAGGTCTTAAAGCCATTATTGGGATTCATAATACGATTCTTGGTCCTTCGCTAGGTGGTACAAGAATGTGGAATTATGCTACCCAGGGCGAAGCCATTAGAGATGTACTTCGTTTATCGCGGGGAATGACTTTTAAAGCAGCTATTTCCGGATTAAATCTAGGAGGTGGAAAAGCAGTTATTATTGGTGATGCCAAAACCATGAAAACAGAGGCGCTTTTACGCAAATTTGGAAGGTTTGTAGAAAGTCTCAACGGTAAATATGTAACCGCCGAAGATGTAAATATGAGTCCTTCTGATATGGAATACATAGCTATGGAGACGAGGCATGTTTCCGGACTATCAGAGAGTATAGGCGGTGGTGGCGATCCTTCTCCGGTAACGGCATATGGCGTTTATGTAGGAATGAAAGCTTGTGTGAACAAAGTATTTGGCAACGATAGTTTAAAAGGGAAGAAAGTTTTAGTGCAAGGAGTAGGTCATGTGGGTATGAGCCTTTGTGAACTATTGCATAAAGAAGGAGCTACTATCTTTGTATCCGATATTTATGAAGACCGTGTTGCAGATGCCTGCCAACGATTTAATGCGACAGAAGTTAGCAATGATGACATTTACAGTCAAGACATAGATATTTATTCTCCATGTGCACTGGGTGCAACAGTAAATGAAACGACCATTCATCAGTTAAAATGTAAAATAATTGCTGGTGCTGCGAATAATCAGCTGGAAGATGAGTCCGTTCATGGAGATATGTTGTTAAAAAGAAAAATTATTTATGCCCCGGATTTTTTAATAAATGCCGGTGGATTGATCAATGTAGGGATAGATTATCTGGGAGGTTGGAGCAAAGAAAGAGTATTTGCCAAAGTTGAGCAGATATATAATACAACTTTGAGTATTTTAGAAAAATCGGAGAAAGAAAACATAAATACACAGAGAGCAGCTATTGCATTAGCTAATAAAAGAATTAGCGATGTAGGCAATGTTAAATTATCACTTTAATTAAATTCGTTCTTTGATAAAATAGTTTCATGGTAAACAGAAGAGTTTTAAGAATAAAGGCTGTAAAAAACCTATACGCCTATGAGAGTTGCAAGCAGGCAAATTACGATCTGGTTATCGATAAAATATCGAGTGATTTTGCCCAGGATTTAAATTCCATGGAACCATATGATGCGCCTAAAATGAAAAGCTTGATAGAAGAATCGACTTCTCATTTTAAAGCATTTTATAATAATCAGCCTTTGCCTAAGGAGATATCCGCTGAAGCAAAAGTGTCTGGTGATGAGGCGGTTCAGCTTTTTAAAAGTAAAAATCTTGAAGATCTTAAAAAGATTAAGAAGGATCTGGCCAAGGATTTTGAACAAATTAAAGAAAGCCAGGCGCTTATCTGGAAATTGATCAAGGAGTTTTCTTTGCAAAACAGAAGAAAAGTGATGGAAAAAGTGGACCTTTCACAAAAGTTTGGTCAGCAGGCATCAGCCTCCATGCCTTTTTATAATAATGTAGTGCTCAAAAAAATCCTGGAAACTCCGGAAGTAGAAAGTGAATTGAGTAGGGAAAAGGCCAGCTGGGCAAATGATGAAGATAAAGTTTGGGATTGGTACAAAAACATTATAAGGAAAGATCCATTTTTTGAAACGTACTTAATCAACCCAAACCCAACGGAAGAGGAAGATTATCAGGCAATTGATGAAACCATCCGAAAACTGATTTTTAAAAATGACACCATTGAAAATTACTTGGAGGAAAAAGATATCAATTGGAACGAGAATAAGCAGATAGTAAGGAGCCTGGTATTAAAGACTTTAAAATCTTACAATGAGCCTGATGGAGTAGTTTATCCACCATTGTCATACAACTGGGAGGAAGATTTGGAATATTACTTACAACTTTTTACTGAGACGATCAAAAATAATGATCACCTGGAAGAGCTCATTGAAAAAAAGGTAAAAAACTGGAAGATGGATAGGTTGGCATCCCTTGATCGTGTAATTTTGAAAACGGCATTATGCGAAATGATTACTTTTGCCAGTATTCCGGTTAAGGTTTCAATAAATGAATTCATTGAGATATCTAAAACATATAGTACTCCTAAAAGTAAAAAATTCGTTAATGGATTATTAGACGCAATTTCAGAAGAATTAATAAATTCAGGTGAAATAAAGAAAAGTGGACGAGGGCTAATAGATTCTAAATAAAACAACGCACATGGGAAAAACGACAAATAACTTAATATCATTTTTAACAGGCTCAGCAGTAGGTGCTGTTTTTGGTATTCTTTTCGCCCCTGATAAAGGGTCAAACACCAGGGACAAGCTCACTTATTTATTAGATAAATATAAAAAACAACTGGAGGAAATAATTTCTGACCTTATTGCCGGAGAAGGTGAAGCAGAAAGTTTTGCTAAAAATGAAGGTAAAAAGGTAATAGATGAAACAAAGCTAAAGGCTGAAAAGCTTTTGGAAGATGTAGATGATTTAATTGGTCAAATTAAAAAAGGAAATTAAAATAAAATGATGATGAGACATACAAACTATTTATTAGCAGTTCTTGCATTAGTTTTTACGATTACCTCATGCTCTGATTCGAGACTGGAAAAAAGAGTACAAAGCCTGGAGGAGAGAATGGCAAAACTTGAAAGTGGCCAAAGCAGTGGAAATGCGGGAAGTTTAAGTTCAGCCAATGTGGTTTCTGAAAATACAGCTAACCCTGATGGGAAATATCCTGCTTTCGAATTTGAAAGCATGGAATATAACTTTGGGGTGGTCGATGAAGGAGAAATTGTAAACCATGTTTTTTCATTCACAAACACAGGTGAGGCACCTCTTTTGATTAAAAATGCAACTGCAACATGTGGATGTACAATACCATCATGGCCTAAAGAGGCAATTGCCCCAGGTGAAACCGGTGAAATAGAAGTGAACTTTAATAGTAAGGGCAAACCGAACCAGCAGACTAAAACAATTACTATTACTGCAAATACGGAAGAATCTATCACTAAATTGACGATTAAGGGAATGGTGACCCCAGCAGGCAGCTAAACAGAAAATTATTATACAAATTATAGAAAAATGTTAAGAGAAATTTTTTTACAAGCTCCGGCAGGAGGTGGAGGGTTCGATTTAAGCAACCTTATTTTAATAGGTGGTGTTATCGTAATTTTCTATTTCTTTTTTATCAGGCCTCAGCAAAAAAAGCAGAAGGATCAGAAAAAGTTTATTGAAGCAATAAAAAAAGGAGATCAGGTTGTTACCATCGGTGGTATCCATGGAAAAGTGTATTCAGTAGAAGCTGATACCGTAATTATTGAAGTAGATAAAAGCACAAAATTAACCTTTGAAAAATCGGCTATTTCATTAGATGGTAGCAAAAAAGGTGATGCAAAAAAATAGTGGCTAAAAAAAAAGATCAAAATATAATTGCAGTAATAAGGGGCCTTTGGGCCTCTTTTGCGTCGGGAAAAGGAAATGCAAAGACAATATTTCTTTGCTTGGTGACCGCATTTATATTTTGGTTTTTTAATTCACTAAATAACGAATATACCACACGGTTAGACTATCCTGTAGCTTTTAACTTTAACAAAGACAGTCTGATTAGTAAAACTGATCTCCCTTCACAAATTTCTATCAATGTTACAGGTGGAGGATGGAACTTATTAAGAAAGACCATTGGGTTTAGTGTAGAACCCTTAAAGATAAACCTGGAGAGCGTTCCTGTTCAAAGTTATTTAACCGAATTTAGTTTATTGACATTAGCCTCAGATCAATTGGAAGAGCTGACTGTCAACTATATTATTTCTGACACAATATTTGTTGACATAGATGTCAAATCCGAAAAATCGTTTAAAGTATATGTTGATACATCAAGCCTTTCATTAGCTAAAAATCACTTGGTAGTTTCTGACATTTCAATATCTCCAGATTCCATAAAACTAGTAGGTCCTCAATCAGAAATAAATGCAATAGGAGAGGTGCTAAATTTGGTAATTCCTGATACTGATATTGATGATAATTATGATGAGACTATTCCTGTCTCACTTTCCACCCAACCTAAAATAACATCCTATCCGGAAAAAGTAGAAGTGACTTTTAGTGTAGAACCTTTTGTAACCTATCAGCGAAAAGTTAAAATTGAGCGCTTGAACTTTCCTGATAAAAAGGTCTTTTTGTTATCGAATGCTTCTGCAAACCTAAGCGCTTACCTTCCTGCCTCAAAAGTGGAAGAATTGGACACAATGAACATTATTGCTGTTGCAGATTATGAAAAATTAAATATGCAGGATTCTACCATTATCCTTAAGCCTCAACGTCTTCCCGAATATATAATTCAATTAGAATTTGAAGATCCATCTGTAAAAATAATTTATCAATAGATATGTTGCGAGTAGGGATAACAGGTGGTATAGGTGCTGGAAAATCTGTCGTTTCAAAAATATTTACGGTATTGGGTGTACCAGTCTATGATGCGGATAGCCAAGCGAAATATTTGATGAATAATGACACAAAATTAAAGAAAGAGATTAAGGACAATTTTGGGGAGAATGCGTTTATAGAATCAGGCGAACTCAATAGAACTTATCTTGCTGATAAAGTCTTTCAAAATCCGGATCAATTGAAAAAATTAAATTCGCTAGTGCATCCCGTAGTTAAGAGAGACTTTGATAAGTGGTGTGAAATTAAGAACAGTCCCTATATATTAAAAGAAGCAGCTTTGCTAGTAGAGTCCGGATCGCATAAAGATCTGGACATGTTGTTAGTAGTAACAGCCCCAGAAAAATTAAGAATAGAACGTGTGCTTCTAAGAGATGATCATCGTACTAAAAAGCAGGTGGAAGGCATCATTTCCAACCAATTTCCGGAAGCCGAAAAAAAGAAATTGGCAGATTTTTTAATAAATAATGACGAAAGTCATCCAATCTTGTCTAAAGTATTGGAAATTCACGCTTTGATAACCCGGAAAGCTCTAAAAATTTCTTAATTTCATTAAGCCCCAAAGATAGCTTTATGTCAGGAGAAGACGACCGTTCATCGAATGTCAGTCAAAAAGATATTCAGATTTTTGAAGTGGAGTTGCTACCTCATGCCACAGCTATTTATAATTTTGCCTATAGACTTTCTTTAGATGAAGATGAAGCAAAGGATCTTGTGCAAGAAACGTACTTTAAAGCCTATAAATTTATTAAGTCTTTTCAAAAAGGGACAAATGCTAAGGCATGGCTCTATCGCATATTAAAAAACAACTTTATAAATGAGTATAGGAAAAAAAGTAAGGAGCCGGCTAAAATAGATTACCAGGATATTGAGAGTATTTATAATTCAGATGACGCTCAAGAAACTTTTTCAGGAAGTATTGCTGTTTATCCATTTAAAGAGGCTATTGGTGATGAAGTATCAAATGCATTAAATTCCTTACCATTAGATTTCAGAATTGTTATAATTTTGTGTGACCTGGAAGAATTTACCTATGAAGAAATGGCAAAGATCCTGGATATACCTATTGGTACCGTTCGGTCACGACTTCATAGGGCAAGAAATTTATTACGAAGAAAATTATTGTATTACGCAGAATCAAAGGGATTTAAAAACCAATGATCATGGATGAGGAAAACAATAAAGACTGTACTGATGATTCTTTTGATTGCCCACAAGGCATTGATAATGATGAGCGAAAACAATTGCTCCAGCGAATAGTAGATGGACAGGCAGACTCTGAGGAAAAAAAGTATTTTTATTCTACCATGGAAGATTGTGACCGGTGTCGATGTAAAAATCTATGCGAGCAGCACCTGGAAATAAAGTCCATATTAAAAGAAAAATTAATTCCGGTGCCTATACCTACCGGATTACTAGAAGAAATAAAAGGTAAAATATCTGGATCACGTTAATTAATTATGAATTCTGGCAAAGCTATTTTTTTTTCAGCCCCATCGGGTTCAGGAAAAACTACGGTTGTAAAACACCTGCTTCAACAAAAGTCTAATCTCGGTTTTTCCATTTCCGCGACAACTCGTGCTAGTAGACCAAACGAACAAAATGGGAAAGATTATTATTTTTTGAGTGTTGCTGAATTTGAACAAAAAATCAAGGAAGATGCTTTTGTAGAATGGGAGCAAGTCTATGATGGATTATATTATGGCACATTAAAATCTGAGGTGGAGCGACTTTGGTCGGAAGGAAAACATGTGCTTTTTGATGTAGATGTACTTGGAGGATTGAGCTTAAAAAAATATTTCAAAGAAAAAGGGCTTGCAGTATTCGTCAAAGTACCGGGGATTGAAATATTGGAAAAAAGACTGCGTGACCGAAAATCAGAAAGTGAAGAGAGTATTGCAAGGCGATTGGAACGTGTAAAATATGAAATGACGTTTGAAGATAAATTTGACATTACCTTAGTGAATGATGACTTGGAGAAGACCTTGAATGAAGCAGAGCAATTGGTAGATAAATTTTTAAATAATTAGATTTTGACAGTTGGATTATTTTTCGGCTCATTTAATCCCATTCATATAGGGCATCTAATTATTGGTCAGACAATGCTTAATGATGGAGGTATGGACGAAGTGTGGTTTGTAGTTTCGCCACAAAATCCGCTAAAAGATAGTAAATCAATCATACATCATTTTGACCGAATAGATATGGTGGAATTAGCTATAGAAGGAAATGAC
>JBNLGO010000011.1:0-40550 GCA_050306095.1 Cyclobacteriaceae bacterium | reverse complement strand
CAGATAATGTGTATCTATACCGCTGATCCTTTACCTCAATTTTAAGAGAATATTCTATTGCACCATCGACATGCTTTCCTAGGGAACCTTTTTTATAGACTAAAAAACTGGACATGGCGGAAACATTTGCTTCCTCATCGTTCCGATGAAGTGATTTCTTCTGTTTCTTATTGATATAACCTTCCAAAAATTTTTCCGCATTACTAAGCAAAAGTAATGAATCAAATCCTTTGGCATCTACCACATCAACATATGCATATCTCCCATTCTCATCCGTTGGAAGAATTTCATCCTGAGAAAATGAAGAGGTGTAAAAGAAAATTAAAACGAAAAACGGTAAACTAAATTTAATTGTCATTTTCATATTCACTTAAAGGCCCGTGTAAAGATACACAGGCCCAAGCATTCACAAACCTAAATCAAGAAATTTAGAATGCATATACCGCTGCTAATATTAACTGTGTAGCGCTTCCTGTAGCTGCCATATCACTATCCATATAAATATCTGCAGAACCAGTATCTATTCTCAATTCAGGAATAAAAGTCAATGATCCTGATTTTATATTTCCTGAAAAAGTGAATGCATTAACAGAAACATCTTCTGCAGCACCGAAAATAAAACTTTCTTTGTCTTTAAAATTCTCATACCTTACCCCAATTGATGCCGCGTCAGAGAATGCGTACTGTGCGTAAAGGGCAGCACCTCCAAATCCTCCATTGGCATCACCTGCTTGAGTATATGTTGCAGCATTCAAACCAAGATAAAATGCATCAGTTATTTGATAACCTGTTGTTAAATCAAGCTCTGTTCCTGATGGCCATCCCGTTACGAAATTCACATACACATCCCATCCATCAACTGGAGCAACATAAACCTGAGCTCCAAAATCAGAAACACCATTAAAATCTGAGTAAACATTCCAATCATTAAAGAGTCCTACCATAAATGCGAATCTATCTGAAATAGCAAAATCAGCTTTAATACCTGCATTCTGGAATGGACCATATGAGAATAGATGAGATGTAGAGTAGTTGAAATTAGCGGCAGGAGAAATTACTTCATACCCAACAAATGTTCCCATAAAACCACCTGTAAGACTTACGACATCGCTTAATGCATAACTCACATAAAGGTTTTGTATGTTGAAACTATTAAAATCCTCATCGTAATTACCTGCAGCATTTAATATAGATTGCGCCTGTCCTCTAGGTCCAAACGAGATTTCACCCACAAAAGAAGCTTTACCTACTGTTTGTTCCAAAGCTATGTCAACCATACCAATAGATACAGAGTTATGATCCGATGCAAAACTTGTTTTACCATTCCCTGAGTAGTCAGCAAAATCATACTTAAAATAAGTGTCAACTGATCCGGATATTTTCAATCCACTGTCCTCGTCCTGAGCTTTCACTGTGAAAACTGCAACGATCATTGCCATAATTAATAATAGAGATTTTTTCATTTTCTTTGTTTTAAAATAATTTGTGTTGGACAAACTTTTCCTGTTAGCACACTATAAGTGCTTGATTTTAAGATGGTAAGTGAGTTTCCTCACTTACCTAATAAATATTATTTGATTGTCAGGGATTATTCTACGATGATCGTATATCCTCTAATTCCGTGTTCATGGCTATCAAGTCCTTCAAGCTCGTGCTCTTTAGATACTCTGATGCCAGATATCATATCTAATACTTTGAAGATGATAAAAGCTGAAATAAAGCAAGTGGCTCCTATAGCTAACACACCAATTAATTGTGTTACAAAACTCACATCAGCAACGAAAATTCCAGCTGCTAGTGTTCCCCAAATACCACAAGTAAGGTGAACAGATACCGCACCTACGCAATCATCCAACTTAAATTTATCTAAAGTGATAGCTGAAAGCACAACTAGAATACCAGCTATGAAACCTATGATAAGCGCTTGAGCTGGAGATATAATATCAGCACTAGCCGTTATACCTACAAGTCCAGCAAGAATACCATTTAATACCATACCTAAATCCATTCTTTTAAATACGATATATGCAGTCAAAAATCCTCCCAAAGCACCAGCAGCAGCACCAAGGCTAGTAGTAACTAAAACTAAAGATGTTAGAGCTGGATCAGCTGACAATACAGAGCCGCCGTTAAAACCAAACCAACCTAACCATAATAAAAAGACGCCAATTACTGATAATGGAACAGATGATCCTGGAAAATCATTAACTTTTCCATTTTCGTATTTTCCAATTCGAGGACCTAACACGATAATACCTGCAAGAGCTCCCCAACCACCAACTGAGTGTACCAAAGTGGAACCAGCAAAATCAGTGAAACCTTTATCATCTAACCATCCATATCCCCAATCCCAACTACCAACAATTGGATACACAATTCCGACAAAAAGAACCGTGAAAATTAAATATGAACTTAATTTTATTCTTTCAGCTACCGCACCAGAAACAATAGTTGCAGCTGTGGCAGCAAACATTCCCTGAAATAGGAAATCAGTCCAGTAGGTGTATCCGCCGCTCGCATATTCAGCAGTCACACCTGCATCATCAGTTCCGATAAAAAAACCGGAAAAACCAAAAACTTCACCACCAGTTCCTTCTGCAAAACCAGGATACATTAAATTAAATCCGACAAATGCATAAGAAAGCAAACCAATAACTGGTGTCAATGTGTTTTTAAATAAAATATTAACCGTGTTTTTGGATTGTGTAAATCCAGCTTCAACTCCAGCAAACCCAAGGTGCATGATAAACACTAAAGCTGTACACAACATCATCCACACGTTGTTAGCTGTAAAAAGACCATCGCTTACTTCTTGTGCTGTAGATGTGATCGCCATTGTCACATCTGCTGAAGCAAGTAGGTCCAAGCGGCCTGTTAATCCTTCCAGGGCCGAGATCCCGTTTGTAATTAAATTTTCCATACTTGATTTAGTTTATTAATAAGTGGTTAAAAAATTTTGAAATTCAGTCAAAACACTATTTATATTCTCCGTAATCATTGATAGACGATATTTTACCTTGAATTATTTGTAAAAAGAAAAATATCATTACTATGTTTTTATCGAATACCAAATAATTATTTATTGATTCGGAAGCAAAACTAGAAAAGTGATGAATATTTAAAAAAAATTGAAAAAAAAATACATTCTGCACAATAATTGATTAAATAGAGGCTGATTCATTAAAATATTTTAAAGTTTAAAACCTGTTTTATAAAATATTTATAACAAAAAGAGTTCATCTGTTCATTTTTTATACACTCTGAAATTGGATTATACAATGCGATAATTGCATTAAATAAAGAACTTTCATTTTTCGGTTGATATTTTTTGTTGACAAAACATTTTTTGGGTCTAAAATTAGCTAATCATCTTTCATTTTTTGCATTTCATTAATTTTTAGGGTTCGTTTTAAACGTTTTTATCTTAATTTTTTGCATTTCGCTCCTTAAAATGGTTTTTTCAGGAATATTAGAATTTCAAAACGGTTCATTGGAAAGCACCAATTATTTGTATTTTAGTTGAAAGGTTTAGCTATGAATAAAATATCTGTAATAGGTGCAGGAACTATGGGCAACGGAATTGCCCATCATCTTTCGCTCTATGATTTTCATATTACTCTTATAGATATAAGTATTGAAAATCTCAACCGAGGCATGAAAACCATTGAAAAAAACCTCGAAAGACAGGTCGCTAAAGATAAAATCACTTCAGAAAAGAAAAATCAAGCCCTTGCACATATTAAAACTTCTTCCTCTATAAAAGATGTAGATGGATCTGATCTGGTTATCGAAGCTGCTACTGAACAATCGGCTATTAAAAAGGATATCCTTGAGCAAGTAAATAAAATCGTTAGCAAACAATGTATCATTGCTACCAACACTTCATCAATCTCCATTACAGAATTGAGCGCAAACATTGACACACCTGAGCGTTTCATAGGTATGCATTTTATGAACCCTGTCCCCCTCATGAAGCTTGTTGAAATTATTAATGGATACTCTACCTCAGAAGATACCACAAATACTATCACTGAATTAACCAGAAAAATTGAGAAGACTCCCGTGGTGGTAAACGATTATCCGGGTTTTATTTCAAATAGAATTTTAATGCCCATGATCAATGAAGCTATCCAATCTCTTTATGAGGGTGTAGCCGGTGTGGAAGAAATCGATACTATTATGAAATTAGGCATGGCTCACCCGATGGGTCCCTTACGACTTGCTGATTTTATTGGCCTTGATGTTTGTCTTTCTATATTAAAGGTATTACATGAAGGATTTGGGAACCCAAAATACGCTCCCTGCCCTTTATTAATAAACATGGTAAATGCTGGTAAACTTGGAGCAAAATCCGGTGAAGGATTTTATGACTGGTTAAATGGTAGCAGCGAAATAATATCAAAACAATTCTTGAAATAGTACAATTATTTCAAACATGCATTTACGAGCAACTCCATTAATATTCGTCTAATAATATTTTTCTTAATACAATTTTTATCAATAATACGTCGTAATTTCGCATAAAATACTTATATTTTAATCTGGATTGTTAGCAAAGCATGTTTATTGAATTGTCACAAGTAAAAATGTGATTATTTAAAGAAAGTACAATTTTAGAATTGAGTCAACCAACATCAAAAGGGAAAAAATGAGGCTTCGTGATGAACAAAGTTTATTTGAGGCAATTGAGATTTTCGAATCTAAATTTGCAGTCTGGTTAAGGAGCAGGTTAATCCAAAGTGGGATTAATATTAAGGACGACATGACCTTTTACGAGTTGTTAGGTGAGTACGAGAGAAATTTAAACTCTGACCGCCAGCACGTAAACCCACTACTAAACTGGATCAAAGAAAAAGACCGTTGTGTAAATATGAAATTGCAATTAAACAACGGTGACAACCACCTGGATTCAACAAGTTTTAATATTCTGGAAAAAACAGCAATGGATGGGGCAGTTTTACTATTAACTTTTGAAAACAACTAAGTCACAGAAGCTGAATACGTTTTAATAATAAATTTTTATATTACCCTTATTCTTTCAAGGACGTAGTAACTATACTTCTGGTTTATGAAATTTTTTAAGTTTTTCATTTCCTTAGCCATTACCATTTTTCTGTTCTTTATCCTAAACAACCGGTTAACCATTGGTGAAAATACATTGCCCCCACTTGGAAAATTCCTTAATCCATTTGAAGGGTTTTGGCAAAATGCTGATAGTGTACCTATAAATGCCGGGAAAAACATTTCAATCCCTTCTCTCAGAGACAATGTAACTATAAAATACGACAGCAATCTTGTGCCTCATATATTCGCACAAAATGACGGCGATCTATATACAGCTTCCGGATATGTAGCCGCCTTTCACCGACTTTGGCAAATTGAGCTTATCACCCATCACGCAGCAGGTAGAATTAGTGAAATAATTGGACCTGCTACAGCAAATATGGATCGTGAGCAAAGAAGGATCGGTATGACCTGGAGTGCGAAAAGATTGATAGAAGAATGGAAAAAAACGCCAGAAATCTATGACATGCTTCAAGCGTATACTAATGGAGTCAATGAATACATTGAAAGCCTTGATTATAAGGATCTACCTGTCGAATATAAATTACTAGACTACCGACCGGAAAAATGGACACCCTATAAATCAGCATTGGTTTTAAAATACATGTCTAAACTGCTAACCATTGGTGAAAATGACATGGAAAACACAAACTTTGTTAACACCTATGGTTTTGACCTCTTTCAAAAAATTTACCCGGATTTTCCTGAAGGTATTGACCCTGTCATTCCTGAGGAAAAAGAATGGGGTTTTGAAAACAAGTATGAGCTACCAGAATCAGACACCTTTTATACCATGCCTGCTATCACTGAAGTTTTTGACAAGCCTTATCCAGGACTGGGAAGTAATGACTGGGCAGTAGGAGCTACAAAAACCTTCAATGGAAAAGCCTATTTTTCCAATGACATGCACCTGGGGCTCAACCTACCTTCCATATGGTATGTAGTGCAATACCATACTCCGGATATGAATGCTTTTGGCCATATACTTCCCGGAGCTCCAATGATCATCCAGGGATTCAATGATTCTATTGCCTGGGGAATGACCAATGCCTATCGTGATTTGGTAGATTGGTATAAAATCACTTTTAAAAACGAAAATAGAAAACAATACCTCTATGATGACAATTGGCTATTGACCCAACAGCTCATCGACACTATTAAAATACGTGATAGTGAGGATATCATTGACACGATTGTTTTCACTCATCATGGACCTGTAGTCTATGATCGTAACTTCATGGGTACCGACGAAAAAATAAACCTGGCAATGAGATGGATGGCTCATGAAATCACCTATGAACCTATGTGTTTTAAGAGGCTCGCCAAAGCTAGAAATTATGACGATTTTAAGGACGCAATCAAGTTTTTTAGTTGCCCTCCACAGAATTTAGCTTATGCTGATGCAAATGGCAATACCGCCATTCACGTGCAGGGAAAATACCCGATAAAATATCCCAATCAGGGAAAATTTATTTTGGATGGAACTACCAGCAAAACCGAATGGCTGGGTTTTATATCGTCAGAAGAAAACCCGCAAATATTTAATCCTTCAAGGGGATTTGTCAGTTCTGCCAATCAACATCCGGTTGATGAAAGTTATCCTTATTATGTTTATTCTATCAACAATGAATATTACCGAAATCGAAGAATAAATAATGTTTTGAATGAAAAAGACAGTTTAACGTTTGAAGATCTTTCTAACCTTCAAAATGACAATTATAGCATTTATGCGGAGGAGTTATTGCCTTTACTTTTAGATAGTCTTACTACTTCCGATCTTACCAGTGATCAAAAATCAATATTGGACACTTTAAAAACATGGAAATACGAATACAATGCTTCGCTTTCTGCACCTGCAATATTCGAAATTTGGCAGAAAGAATTATTTGAGATGATTTGGGATGAAATATTTGAATCGGAAATTCCACTACCTCATCCCACCACTTATCAAACAGTATGGCTAATGAAAAATGATCCGGATTTTTCATTTTTTGATCTGAAATCTACTGAAGAGACTGAAAGTTTAAATGATATAATTAACATATCATTTAATAAAGCGGCGGAAGAAATTACAAATTGGAAAAAGAATCATCCCGACAAATCAATAACGCGTGCCAATTATTTTCAATCCAGCATCATGCATTACGCCCAACTCTCTCCTTTCAGCGCACTTAACTTAAATGTTGGAGGTAGTGGAGATGTAGTAAATGCCATCACTGAAACACACGGTCCTTCTGAGCGAATCATCATTGAGATGGGATCTCCTGTCAAAGCATGGCACACCTATCCTGGAGGACAATCAGGAAATCCAGGGAATCCCCAATATGATCATTTTCTTCAATCCTGGGCAGAGGGAAAATATTTTCCCGTTCACTTTTATCAATCGGTGAGTGATCATCCAAACCAAACAATGTTTACACAAACCCTATCACCCGAATAAAATGAAATTTATTCTCAAACTCTTTCTAATTACCATTACTTGCTATTTTTTGTTAGAGGAATATCCCTGGTGGACAGTGATTGTAATTGCGTTTATTGTTTCAGTCACAATTAAAACCAATGGCTTTTCATCATTTTCAAGTTCATTTTTAGCGATAGCCGGTTTATGGTTTTATAAGGCATATACAATAGATATGGAAACCAACTCCCTACTCACCAATAAAATTGCGGAGTTGTTCATGATAAATAATGCATTTCTAATAATTATTATCACCGCACTGATAGGCGGATTAGCGGCTGGATTTGGAGGACTGACAGGACATACCTTCATAAAACTTTTTGAAAAGAAAAAAACTCACTATTATTAGCAAAAAGTCTGAAGTTCATTGTTGAATGGTTTGCAAAACCAGGGTTAAAATTGAAGATGTCCAGATCTAATAAATTGGATAATTGTTATTCACTTTTGAGTCTGCTAAACAACTACTATCTTATTAACTCAATAACCACACAAACATAGATGGCATTAAATTATATATGGGTCTCCTTTTTTCTTATTGCCTTTGTTGTAGCATTAGTTAAACTTGTATTCTTTCAGGATTTCCAGGTTTTTTCGGAAATGTTTAATGCTACCATGGAATCTTCCGAAACAGGTTTTACCATCTCATTGGGTTTGACCGGTGTATTAACCTTTTGGCTGGGTATTTTAAAAATCGGTGAAAAGGGAGGAATGATATCCATCATGACTCGATTAGTCCGGCCATTTTTCCACAGGATATTCCCTGATATCCCAAAAAATCATCCCGTCTATGGCCATATCCTTATGAATATCTCAGCGAATATGCTCAACCTGGATAATGCCGCTACCCCCATGGGACTCAAAGCCATGAATGAATTGCAGGAAATCAATCCTGATAAGGAGAGCGCATCTAACCCAATGATTATGTTTTTGGTGCTTAATACTACCGGGCTGACATTGATACCTATTAATATTATGGTTTACAGATATGAATTAGGTGCGGTAAACCCAGCTGATATTTTCTTGCCCATACTCATAGCTACTTTCTTTGCCACCATTACAGGTTTGATTTTAGTATCAATAGTTCAAAAAATCAACCTGTTGGATAAAGTAATCCTTGCCTACCTGGTTTCTGCTACTGCACTCATTGTAGGTATTATCGTAGTTTTCTACAATATGGACTCACACCAAGTTGAAATAGTATCCAGGGTGATTAGCCATACACTTCTATTCTCAGTCATAGTTGTTTTTATTTTAATGGGATTACGTTCAAAAATTAATATTTACGAATCGTTTATTGAAGGAGCCAAAGATGGTTTTACTATTGCGGTAAAAATTATTCCTTATCTGATTGCTATCCTTGTAGGTATAGGAGTGTTTCGCGCTTCGGGAGCTATGGAATATTTTGTTGGCGGATTAGGTTGGTTTTTTAATCTTCTAGGAATAAATACAGAATTTGTACCCGCGCTGCCAACTGCCTTAATGAAACCACTTTCAGGCAGTGGTGCAAGATCTATGATGATCGATACCATGAAGACTTATGGCCCAGATGACTTTGTTTCAAAAATCGCATGTGTATTACAAGGCTCTACGGACACTACTTTTTACATCATTGCGGTATATTTTGGATCTGTAGGCATTAGAAAAACCAGGTATGCTGTTACTTGTGGATTAATAGCTGATTTGGTGGGTATTATCGCCTCAATTTTAATTGGTTATTTATTCTTTTTTAATAATTAGATATTCAGATTGTTATAAATGTAATGCTCCTCGATAAGCAATCTTTAAAATTTCAAAATTTGTTTAAAAATTCATTTCTTTTTAAAATTTTAATATCTTTTCTCCTATATTTATCCTTATCCAAAATCTTAAAGTATTGTTATGAGTGAGCCGTTGAAAAAGAAAAAGCAGGATAAAATTTATGACCTAGCCAAGAACCACTTTCTTGGTGATTTCCCTCAATCACTTCCCATAGAAAAAGCCTACCTTCACATAGGTATGTACATGGGGTGGATTATAGACAGGGATTTATATTCTGAATATTTTGCTGATGAAGCTTCTACAGAAATATATCGATTTAAAAGAAGAGATATAGGCTGTATAATTTTAGCTGAAATTTGGGATGGTTCATTAAGCTTTGACCTCTTTGGTACTCAAGGCAATATGTTCACTTCTTATTATTATGCTGGGGGGATTTATAGAAATGATTATACAGAAACCCTAGTAAGCAATGAACCCTCTATTTACCATATTGCTGATTCATGGGAAAATTATGAAAAAATAGCTTCCCGTATCGATCTTAGATTTCAAGATTGGAAAAAAATTACTACATAAAAAAAGCCCTCTGAAAGGGCTTTTAATTTATACTTCTTTAAGCAATTCTTTTAGTTGTTCTCCTATTCCTCCTGAAGGACGCCTTGCGGAAGAACTAATAATTTTACCTTCTGGGTCAATTAATATAAATCTGGGAATGCCACCAATCATATAATCTTTTACAATATCAGACCCCCAGGCACCTTCAGCATACAATTGAATGCCTTTCATTTCTTTTTTTGTGACCATTTTCCTCCATGGCTCCGGGCTATTGTCTATTGACACACTAACAAATTTTACTGGACTATCCTTAAACTCCTCTTGCAGCTTTTCTAAATGAGGAAGCTCTCGTAGGCATGGTCCACACCAGGTAGCCCACACATCCACATACACATAACTTCCTGACAAATCTTCCAAACTGACCATTTCACCATCAATACTAACATAGCTAAATCCCGGAGCATCATTCCCAGGTTTTAACTTATCGATTTCCTTCTGCTTTTCTTTAATAACTGCAAGTTTAGCCGAGTCAGGAGAGAGCGCTTCAAAATAGCCAATCCATTTTGTCCTGGTTTCATCATCTATATAAGTAAATGGATAGGAATTCAATTGAGAATAATGAAGCTTCTTTTTGATGCTTGGATTAGTAATATTCTCTTCTATTGCCTCCATAAACAGACGATAATAATCACCTTCTGAAGGTTCTTCTATTTTATTGTAGGTATCCGCAATTTGATTGTCCAGATATGCACTGATATACCTCCTGAATTCAAACAAATCATAGCTGCCTTCATTATTAATATCTATCCCTTCCAGTGAGCTATAAAAATCATCTGATAGCTTAAAAGAATCAGATTCGGCTAAATTTTGATGGGCATTTTCATATCCAAGCAAATGCCTTCCTCTCACTAGCTTAAATATTTCTTTCTGTGCACTTACGAATAATTCATCTTTTACACCAGCATCAACTAATAATTGATTGTAATCAGCTTCAAGTTGATCGATAGCCTCTAGAAATTCTGATTCTTCCAGTTGCATTAAGTTCTGAAAGCTAACCGCAGTATCATTGTATAAAACTATAGAAGCACAGAATTGACTTAAATCCGCACCATCACCAGAATATACCACAGTTTCATCAAATTGATCCGTGTCAAGATTAATATGCAGACTATCACCAGGTCGAATATAAAATGTAGTGTATTCACCATGTTTCAATTGAAGGAAATAGGGTTTATCTACCTCAAGCTGAATAGCAAAATACCCTTCATTATCTAGCGAATCAGAAAATAGCAAGTCTCCATTATAAACCTTTACCACTTCACCTAAGGGATGATCAATTTTACCGGTAATCATGGTAGTAATTTCTTCCTCTTGTGTGGGAACGCAGTTAGTCAGTGCAATTAATCCTCCTAAAAAAATAATTAACCTCTTCATATTAATTTAGTTTATTGATTAAACTTTCCTTTTAGCATAGCTAGTTTATCTTCAAAGCTTTGTGGTTCTGATTTAGTAGTATTACCAGGTCTTTGGCGGTTTTTATTCTTGTTAAATTGCTTTTTATCTTTTTTAGCTGTGCCTGCGCTTTTATTAAACGGATCACTTTTCATTGATAAAGATATTCTTTTTCTGGCAACATCTACTTCTGTTACAGTTACATTTACTTTCTGATGAACCTTAACATGTTCAGCTACATTCGTAACGAATTGATCTGAAAGCTGGCTTACATGCACCAATCCATCCTGGTGAACACCTACATCTACAAATGCACCGAAGTTCGTTACATTCGTGACCACACCTTCCAATACCATTCCCACTTTCAGATCTGAAATTTCATTTACACCTTCCTTGAAGCTCACCATTTCAAACTTTTCCCGTGGATCTAATCCAGGCTTAGCAAGCTCATTCATTATATCAGTTAACGTAGGTAAACCACAATCTTCTGTGATATATTTTTTCAAATCCAATTTAGATCGTAATTCTGCTTTTCCCATCAATTCACTGACAGTTGCACTGCTATCTTTAGCCATTTTGTTAACCACTTCATACCTCTCAGGGTGTACTGCACTGGTATCCAATGGGTTTTCGGAATTCCTGATTCTTAAAAAGCCTGCAGCTTGTTCGAATGCCTTACCACCTAATCGAGGAACATTTTTCAGGTCTTCACGGGATTTAAACGGCCCGTTTTCATTTCTATAATTAACAATATTCTTTGCCAATTGCGGCCCTAAACCCGAAACATAGCTCAAAAGTTCTTTTGATGAAGTATTCAATTCAACACCTACCGCATTCACACAACTAATCACAGTATCATCTAATCCGTTTTTGAGCATGCTTTGGTCCACGTCGTGTTGGTACTGCCCTACCCCTATACTTTTCGGATCAATTTTTACCAATTCAGCCAATGGGTCAATCAATCGTCTGCCTATTGATACAGCACCACGAACTGTCACATCGTAATCGGGAAATTCCTCCCTTGCTACATCGGAAGCCGAATAAATGGAAGCACCACTTTCATTCACCATCACCACAATTATTTCTTTTGGTAAACCAATAGACTTCACAAATGCCTCCGTCTCCCGACTCGCAGTTCCATTACCAATAGCAATAGCCTCTATATTGTATTTTTCTACCAGGTGTTTTATTGTCTCTGCTGACTCCAGCACCTTTTTTTGTGGTTCATTAGGGAATATTGCCTCATTGTGCAGCAGCTTACTCTGTTTATTTAAACAAACTACTTTACAACCGGTTCTAAACCCTGGGTCTAATGCGAGCACATTCTTCTCACCCAATGGTGCCGAAAGTAATAACTGTTTCAGGTTTTCTTTAAATACATTGATTGCTTCTTCGTCTGCATCCTTCTTGGAATTCATGCGCATTTCTGTTTCCATCGAAGGCTTCATCAATCTTTTGTAACAATCACGAATAGCTGTCTTTACCTGCTCAGCAGATTCATAATTATTGAGCACCAATTCTTTTTCTATTATTCCTATAGCCTCTTCCTCTATAGGTGAAATATCTATACTCAGGATCATTTCTTTCTCCCCTCTTCGCATGGCAAGCAGGCGGTGTGAAGGAGTATCTTTTAACAATTCACTCCATTCGAAATAATCTTTATACTTCTGTCCTTCCTCTTCCTTTCCTTTTATTACTTTGGATACAATGGTACCAGTCTCAGCAAAAAGCTTTCTGATCTCTGCACGAATTTCAGCATTCTCATTTACCCATTCGGCAATGATATCACGTGCTCCTGCCAATGCATCCTCCTCAGATCCTACTTCTTTCTCTTCATCTATATATTTCGCAGCTTCCTGTTGAACATCAAAATTAGATTGCTCAAAAAGTTTTGTCGCCAATGGCTCCAGTCCCTTTTCTTTCGCAACTGTAGCACGTGTCTTTCTTTTTGGCTTATAAGGAAGATATATATCCTCTAATTCATTAAGTGTTTCAGCAGCATTGATCTTTTTTTCTAATTCTTCTGTAAGCTTTTCCTGGTCATCAATAGACTTTAGAATATACTCCCTTCTTTTCTCCAGCTCTACCAACTGGGCAAACCGGTCTCTAATCCCACTGATCTGAACCTCATCAAGGCCACCCGTCTTCTCTTTCCGATACCGGGAAATAAATGGAACTGTTGCGCCTTCATTTAATAATTCTATGGTAGCTTCTACTTGTTTTAAAGAGACATTAATCTCACTTCCAATCTTCTGAGCAAATCCTACTGACATGTGTTACAATTATTTGACGTACTTTTGACTTTTATGAATTTATATAATAAAGTGTTTTTTTATTTCATCTAAAAAGCCAAAAATAGCGTATTGAAAATGAAAAACATCGGATAATGGCGAAGAAAAAATCATTGAAAAGAGAGGCGATCGAATGGGTAGTTTTTATTGGCGTCATAACTATATTGTATGTCACGGGATTACACACCCCAGTGTTAGGAGCACTTCAAGGATTAGTTTTAAAAACGGGAATCATGCAACCCGGAATGGATGAAGAAGGATATGGAAATGCGGCATATAATTTTGTTTTGGTGGATGCCACAGGAAAAGAAGTGTCATTTGAAGAATTCAAAGGAAAAACAGTATTCTTGAACTTTTGGGCTACATGGTGCCCTCCATGTGTGGCTGAAATGCCAGATATCAATGACTTATATTCAGAAATAAAAGAAGACAATAATGTGGCATTTGTAATGATTTCTTTTGATAAGGATTTCGAAAAAGCAAAGACGTATGTAACCAAAAAGGAATTTGACCTTCCCATATATCAATTAAGAACTAATCTGCCCAAGGTGTTTGAAAGCTCTTCTATTCCTACAACCTACGTGATTTCACCAGAAGGAAAAATAGTGGCTTCAAAAAAAGGAATGGCCAAATACAACACCAAAAAATTCAAGGAATTTCTTAGTGATCTGTCTGTTGAAAATTAGACAGTAAAAATTCTACAATTTCCCCGGCAGTTTTGGTAAGCAAATCACGACTGTTTTTCAAGGCAAAATCTTTTGTAACTCCAGGCTTAACCAGTGTGAATACTTTATCAAAAATTGATTCATTTAAAACCGAATCTGCTGCAATCCCACAAATAACAATACAAACCTTCCCTTGTTCTTTAGCAACATGAATAATTTCCCCGGGACCTTTTCCTGAAATGGTTTGCTCATCAATTTTACCTTCACCGGTAATGATCACATCGCATTCATTAATTAATAGCTTCAATTGAGAGTTTTCCAAGAGATAATTAAATCCATTTACCATTTTGGCATTTGTTACTGATGCGAGAG
Organism: Cyclobacteriaceae bacterium; assembly: GCA_050306095.1. GTDB lineage: Bacteria > Bacteroidota > Bacteroidia > Cytophagales > Cyclobacteriaceae > CAJXNP01. The sequence goes on along the minus strand of JBNLGO010000011.1, from coordinate 25,938 downwards.
CATACCCTAACCCGCCGGCGGCGCCTGCACCTTTCATGAGGGTTTGATCTTTTCCGGTTTTAGAAATTAATAATTGACTCCAATTCTTTAATCGCTCCTCCAGTTCAACTACCATATTATTTGTGGCTCCTTTTTGAGGACCAAAGACATTTGCAGCACCATTTTCACCCAACAGTGGATTATCAACATCAGACAATATTGTAATGGAAACATCTTTTAATAATTCAATACATGCGGAAAGGTTCACATCAGAAAAATTCGATATTGTTTTCATGGATGGTAATACTTTTCCGTCACCACCATAAAAAACAGCTCCAAGTGCACTGAGCATTCCTATTCCCCCATCTACTGTGGCACTCCCTCCTATTCCCAGCAGCACCTTCTTAGCCCCATTCTCAATAGCATGTACTAAAAGCTGGCCCGTTCCATAAGTTGAAGTAGTAAGCGGATTTAATTCTTGTTCATCTAAAAGTTTGATTCCGCTGGCATTACTTATTTCGATGATAGCTGTGATCTCATCCAACATTCCCCAATCAGCCACCACTTCCCTACCAGCAGGGTTAAGTACTTTAAAAGTCTTCCTTTCACCTGAAAACACCTCTAAAAAAACCTCCAGTGTGCCATCTCCTCCATCAGCAATTGGAAAAATTTTGGTAGAAATACCTGGATTTGCAATTTCTGACGCTAAAATTTGAGCTACTTCAAGAGCACTTAAATTACCTTTAAAAGCATTAGGAGCTATTAATACATTCATTTCACACGATTTCAGATGCTGAATTTACCACTTAAATATTTCAGGAATAATTTTCTGGCAATGTTTTGCAAAACCATCAAATAGCTGTAAATTTGCGACTCGAAAAAATTAAGTCTAAGTAATAATATGGCAAATCATAAATCAGCTTTAAAAAGAATAAGATCAAATGAGGCGAAAAGGTTAAGAAACAGGTATGACATGAAGTCAACCAGAACCTTTATCAAAAGACTTAGAGCAGCTACTGACAAAAAAGAAGCTATTGAACTTTACAAAAAGGTAGCTGGTATGTTAGATAAGCTGGCTAAGAAAAACATTATTCATAAAAATAATGCTGCCAACAAAAAAGCTAAACTTCAGAAATTCGTTAACGGATTAGCATAAAAAACATTAAAAATATAGTAATGCCCTTTTTCATAATTGAGAAAGGGCTTTTTTTATTGCTGTGATTTTTGCAGTTTAATTGTCCAATTTTTTTTACTCTATGGACAACCAACATCTCAATATTCTCAAATGGGCCGAAGAAGACCGCCCAAGAGAAAAATTATTATTAAAAGGAAAATCGGTACTTTCTGATGCTGAATTAATCGGGATTCTCATAGGGTCAGGCACCCGTTCACTCACCGCTGTGGATCTTGCTAAACACATTCTTTCTTCGGTTGATCACAACCTAAATGAACTTGCCCGGCTAAATGTGAAAGAATTGCAAAAATTTAAAGGTATAGGCGAAGCAAAAGCTATCTCGATCGTCAGTGCTCTGGAGCTGGGCAGGAGAAGAAAAGATATTGACACACCCAAAAAAGAAAAAATCACCTCTTCTGCGGATGTTTACAATGTGATTAAACCAGAAATGTTGGATCTTCTCACCGAAGAATTTTGGATTCTTCACCTCAACAGGGCTAATCAGGTAATTAAAAAAGAGAAAATCAGCTTGGGTGGAGTTGCTGGAACAGTGGTTGATCCAAAAGTGATATTTAAAAGTGCCATCCAATACCTCACCTCATCGATTATTCTCATTCACAACCACCCATCCGGAAACACCAAGCCAAGTAAAAACGACATTGACATTACCAATAAATTGGTCAATAGTGGAAAAATGCTCGAACTTCCGGTATTGGATCATTTAATTTTTACCAATGAAGGGTATTTCAGTTTTGCAGATGAAGGTCTTATTTAAGATGTTTGTGACATGAAATCATCACATATATTTTTGATAGTCGCTTTCCTGGTATTAGGCGCATCAATTATCTACCTGCTTAACAACGTAAAAGTTACCGACAAATACAATTCTATCATTGAAAAGGAAAGGGTTGAGAAAAACGAAATGTTTAAAAACGGGGAGGACTCCCCTCTTACTTATCAGCAAAAAATTCAATTCAACGCCTTGAATTATTTTCCAATTGATAAGCAATACCTGGTAGAAGCTAATTTTGAATTAAACCCAATGAAAGAAACAATTAGAATTGGGTATTCTGATGGCTCCGAAAAACTTTATCTCAAATACGGATTTGCAACTTTTAATCTATTAGGAACAGAACAAAAATTGACAGTGCTAAAACCCACTTTCTTTGAGGGGGAAGAATATCTATTCCTGGCATTTTATGATGAAACCAGCACTGCTGAAACTTATGGAGGAGGAAGATACATCGATCTTGACCCTGAGCCAGGCAACACCATCAAAATAGATTTTAATCTTGCCTACAACCCTTATTGCGCTTACAATACCGAATACCGGTGCCCGCTACCACCAAAAGAAAATCAAATAACAATTGCAGTAAAAGCTGGTGAAAAAAAATACGATTTAAATCATTGATTAGCTGCTTAGTAATCCTAAATACTTATTTTTGCGGTCTCATTTATTAGAACTTTTTAGAATCAATGGAAATATCACTTAACTGGCTTAAGGAATACATACAAATCAATGAATCACCTCAACATATTTCTGATCTGCTTACCCAATCAGGCTTAGAAGTAGAAGGACTGAAAGAAACCGAAACCATCAAAGGTGGATTGAAAGGAATTGTAATTGGAGAAGTAATAGAATGCCATCAGCATCCTAATGCTGATCGGTTAAGTGTCACCAAAGTTGATATTGGCGCTGATGAATTAAAACCCATCGTTTGTGGAGCTCCTAATGTAGCTGCTGGACAGAAAGTGGTGGTAGCAACTACTGGCGCTACTATTTACCCCATAAGTGGAGATCCTTTTAAAATCAAAAAGGCAAAAATCAGGGGGGAAGTATCCGAAGGAATGATATGCGCAGAAGATGAGATAGGGTTGGGAGTATCTCACGATGGTATCATGGTACTGGATACAGATCTTCCAAACGGGACACCTGCTTCGGAATATTTCGACATTAAAAATGATTATGCATTTGAAATAGGCATAACTCCAAACAGAGCAGATGCACTTTCTCACATAGGTGTTGCCAGAGATTTAAAAGCATTACTGGGAAGGGAAATTTGTTGGCCGTCGGTTAAGGCATTTTCCATCGACAATCAGGATTTACCTATTGAGATTATTGTAGAGAATGAGGAAGCTTGTCCGAGATACTCAGGAATCACCATTTCAGGAATTGAAGTTAAGGAATCACCTGATTGGTTAAAACAAAGGTTATTGTCCATTGGACAAATGCCCATCAACAACATTGTGGATATTACCAATTTCGTGTTACATGAATTAGGACAGCCATTGCATGCCTTTGATTATGACAAAATATCTGGCAAAAAGGTAATTGTAAAAACGCTACCAAAGGATACTGAATTTATCACCCTTGATGAGAAAAAGAGAAAACTTTCTGGTCAGGATTTAATGATCTGTGATGATAAAGAAGGAATGTGTATTGGTGGTGTTTTTGGCGGCTTGCATTCCGGTGTTACCGAATCAACAAAAAACATTTTTCTGGAGAGCGCTTATTTTTCTCCTGATTATATTCGGAAGACCTCAACTTTTCACGGATTGAAAACTGATGCATCTTTCCGATTTGAAAGAGGAACTGACCCTAATATGACTTTGACTGCTTTAAAAAGAGCGGCGCTTTTGATAAAGGAATTAGGTGGTGGTCAGATATCTTCAGAAATAATCGACCTATACCCTACTCCAGTTCAAGATTTTAGGGTGAATGTATCCTATGATAAGATCAATCGACTTATCGGTAAGAACATACCTAACGAGACCGTTAAATCCATCCTAAACAGCTTGGATATAAGCATAGAAAATGAGGAGGAAGATTCGTTTACAGCTATCGTTCCACCGTATAGAGTGGACGTAAACAGGGATGCAGATGTCATCGAAGAAATATTGCGAATTTACGGATACGACAACATTGAAATATCAGAGCATATTTCCAGTGAATTTTTAGCTAGCTTTCCTGAAAAAGATAAGTCAGATTATATTTTAAAAGCATCTGAATTACTCGCTGGTAATGGTTTTTTCGAAATTCAAACAAATTCTCTTACCAAGCCTATTTATTCAGAAAAAGCCAGTTGGTTAAAAGAGGAAAACAATGTCATAATTCTAAATAAATTAAGTGAAGACCTCGGTGTAATGAGGCAAGATGTGCTTTTCAATGGGCTTGAAGTAATTGCGCATAATATCAACCGAAAACAAAAGGATTTAAAGCTCTTTGAATTTGGTAAAACCTACCATAAATCCAGTGATAAATACACGGAAAAAGAGTCGTTATCCGTCTGGAGCACAGGTAATTACACCCCTGAAAACTGGAGAGTCAACACCCGACCTACTGAATTTCATGATTTTTATGAGGTAGTTCTGAAAATTATCAATAAATTTACAGCTTATGAATGTGCCAGCACTCCTATTAAGGATGAGATTTTTACTGTTGGTCTTCAACTTTTTGTAGAAGGGAAAGAAATAGCCAGGGTTGGGAAACTGCAAAATTCAATATTAAAGCTAACTGGCATCAATCAGGAAGTTTTTTATTCAAACATTGACTACAACAGGTTACTTTTTGAAAATGAGAGCGAATTCAAGTTTAAGGAAATTTCAAAATATCCAGAAGTTAGAAGGGATTTGTCGCTTGTCATTGATAAGAAAGTGACTTTTGAAGAGATCAAAAACATTCTAAAAAGAAAAGACTTCTTTTTATTAAAAAATGTAAATGTTTTTGATTATTATGAAGGTGAAAATATAGGAAGTGATAAGAAAGCTTATGCATTAAGCTTCATATTACAGGATGAAAATAAAACACTTACAGACAAAGTAATTGACAAAGTAATGAACCGACTGATAAGTGTCTATGAAAGAGAACTTGGCGCTGTAATAAGAAAGTAATAAGAATGAAAAGAGACAGGTTAAATTCTGAGATTCATGCATTAGAAAGAAAGATTAGGTTTCTTTTGAATGAGCATCAATCCCTCCAGAAAGAGCACGAAACTGTGAAGAATGAAAACCTTGATCTAAAAAGCCTTATCGCTGAAAAAGACAAGCAAATAAGTAACTTTCAAAATAAAATAAATATTAGTACTATTGTAGATAGTATATCGACGGGTGAAAGTGAAGTTTCTGAAGTCAAAGAAAAGCTTAATGAATATATAAAGGAAATTGATAGATGTATAAAGTATCTAAACGAATAAGAATGGGTACCAAATAATTTCCTGATGAAAGAACTATCAATAAAAATAAAAATATCTGACCGGGAATATCCCATGAAGGTTGATGCCAATGACGAAGAAAAGATTCGTCTCGCCGGCAAAAAAATAAATGAAAAAATTAAGCTCTACAGAGACCAGTTTGGAATAGACGACAAACAAGATCTCCTAGCCATGGTAGCTTTTGACAGTTTATTTGAAAAACTACAATCTGAAGACAACCAATCTACCATTGGAGAAACTGTAATTGATAAAGTTGTTTATTTAAACAAGCTCATATCTGATGGAATTGGAGTTAATGAAGAAGATCAAGCCTGACTCAATTCCAATTTTTCTTTCCAGCAACCCCTGCTTTTGTCCGTCATTATAAATTAAAAACACATTTATGGAAAGCATATTGACAATTGCTATCACTGCCATAGTGGCTTTAATAGCGGGAGTGTTTATAGGGCGGGTATTGCTGAAAAATGCCCTTAAAAGTCTGGAAACAAAAGCTAAGGAAGATGCAGACATGATTATCAAAGAAGCTGAACTCAAAGCTGAATCTGTAAAAAAGGACAAAATCCTGGAAGCAAGAGAAAAATTTTTAAAACTAAAAACTGAATTTGAAGAAGAGGCAAACAAGAAAAAAAATCAAATCATCACCAATGAAAACAAACTAAAACAAAGAGAACAAAATATTTCCAAACAAATAGAGCAGGCACAAAGAAAAGAGGCTGAACTAGATAGCTTAAAAGAAAACCTCTCCGCACAAATGGAGATCGTCAACAAACGAAAAAGTGACCTTGAAAAAATTAGACTGGAACAAGTAACTGCCCTAGAAAAAATAGCTAACCTCTCCGCTGAAGATGCGAAACAACAATTGGTTGAAGCACTAAAAGAAGAAGCTCAATCAAACGCCTCATCCTACATTAAGGAGATTATGGAGGAAGCTAAATTAAGTGCCACCAAAGAAGCTAAAAAAATAGTGGTGCAATCCATTCAACGAACAGCTACAGAAACTGCCATTGAAAATTGTGTTTCAGTTTTCAATATTGAAAGTGATGAGATCAAAGGTAAGATTATCGGTAGAGAAGGACGAAATATCCGGGCCCTTGAATCTGCCACAGGTGTTGAGATCATTGTTGATGATACTCCAGAAGCCATTATAATCTCGGGCTTTGATCCGGTAAGACGAGAAATCGCCAGATTGTCATTGCACCGCCTGGTTTCAGATGGACGGATTCACCCGGCAAGGATTGAAGAGGTTGTTTCTAAAACCACCAAAAACATTGAAGAAGAGATTATTGAAATCGGTGAGAGAACGGTCATCGACCTGGGTATCCATGGAGTACATCCCGAGTTAATTAAACTAGTGGGAAGAATGCGATTCAGATCTTCCTACGGTCAAAACCTATTACAACACTCACGCGAAGTGGCCAAGCTTTGTGCTACGATGGCTTCAGAGTTAGGGTTAAATCCTAAACATGCTAAAAGAGCCGGATTACTTCATGATATTGGAAAAGTATGGCCAGAAGAACCAGAAACTCCTCACGCGCTACTCGGAATGGAGCTGGCAAAAAAATATAAAGAGCATCCAGATGTGTGCAATGCCATTGGAGCTCACCATGATGAGATAGAAATGACAGCCTTGATTTCTCCAATCATTCAGACTTGTGATGCAATAAGTGGATCAAGGCCTGGTGCTAGAAGGGAGATCATGGAATCTTACCTGAAACGATTGAAGGAATTAGAAACCCTTGCACTTAACTTTGACGGCGTACATAAGTGTTACGCTATCCAGGCAGGTAGAGAGCTTCGGGTTATTGTAGATGCAGAAGCTGTTACAGATACTGAGGCTGGTCAATTATCTTTTGATATAAGCCAGAAAATCGAAAAAGATATGCAGTATCCTGGTCAGATCAAAGTAACGGTAATTCGTGAAATGAGATCAGTGGCATATGCCAAATAAAAATTTATCACCTCTATAAAAAAGGGTCGGCTAAAATATTTTAGCCGACCCTTTTTTTATTTATTCTGTTTCTCTAAGCTCCTTCAGCTCCACCCATTGATTGGGCGGCAGATCCTTTACCTTCAAGTTTCGCTACTTCCTGGTCGATGGTCCATAGGCCAATTCCTTCTTCTCCAATGATATCAAATAACTCGAGAGCTCTTCTTGCCAGAGTTTCTTCTTCTCTTTGTTCTGTTACATACCATTGCAAAAAGCTAAATGTTGCAAAATCCTTTTGATTAAAGCAATGCTCCACAAGTGTGTTGATAGATTTTGTAACGGCAATTTCATGCTCTAAAATTTGCTCAAAAACTTCACGCAAAGATTTAAAACTATGCTTGATTCCATTTATTTCAGGCTGTAATGCATGTCCTCCTGCTTCATTGACATATCGGATGAGCTTTAGCATATGCATTCTTTCTTCTTCAGAATGATTATATAAAAATTCCGCTGAATTTTCATAGCCCTTCATTTCACACCAGGAAGCCATTGACAAATAGTGTGCAGAAGATGATCCTTCCATCTCTATCTGCTTATTTAAAAGCTTTTCAGTTTCTTTAAGTAGGCTTCTATTTTTGGTTACTAGTTCTTTTTTCATATTTATATGTTTATTCAATTCATAGCTTTATTAATTAAACCAATATAGGATTTAAAAGTTATCGCGCAGACGTATTAACTAAGAATTCATTTAATCAGAAACAATTTTAATTATATTCCTTTAAACCTCTAGAAAAATATGGGCTAATTTTACCCAATTGAATCAATTATATGAAAGAATACACGTCAGAAGTAATTTATGTTGGGGATCCCATGTGTTCGTGGTGTTGGGGAATTGTTCCTCATTTAAAAAAAATGAAAGGCTTCGTTGAATCAAACGGTACTAAATTCAATATCGTTGTAGGAGGATTACGGCCTGGAGGTGGAGAAGATTGGGATGAAAACATGAAACAATTTTTAAAGCATCATTGGGAAGAAGTACAAAACATGAGCGGTCAACCTTTTGGGTTTAAATTGTTTGATAAACGCGAATTTAATTATGATACGGAACCAGCCTGTCGTGCTGTGGTTGCATCCCGCTCTTTAATTGGTAATCAGGAACTTGATTTCTTTGAAGCCATTCAACGTAAATTTTATGTTGATTCGGAAGATCCGGGGGATGTCTTCTTTTATGAAAGTATCTGTGAAAATTTTGACATTGATTTTGAGAAGTTTAAGTCCCTTTTTATAAGCGATCAAATTAAACAAAACACACACCAGGAATTTTTAATGAATCGACAATGGGGAGTTAGAGGATATCCGACTGTGCTCTTTAAATATGGGAATGACCTTCATTTGATCAGCCATGGTTTTGCAGAATTTGAGGTTTTGAAAAACAGGATTGTTCAGCTAAAAGAACGGTTACTTTCTGCAAGTTGATTCCATAAAATATTATATGAGGCTTTTAAAAAACCTTTTAATCTTTTTAAAAGTTCCAATACTATCAGTTCTCTCTCCTTTTATAAATTTTATTATTTCTGCTGAAAATTCAGGGGAACGTAGATATCCGAATGACTTATGAGGGTTTCGCACGCCATTAAATACGTAGTCATTTACAATGGAAATATCCTTTGCCCGAATCCCTTTGTCATTCGCCAGATAATCATCATTTAGCGTATGATCAAAAGCAATTTTATCATCCGGGTCGGTAAAATTCAACCATTGATGTTTAATTCCCGGAGGAGCAACAAGTTTTTTTCCACCCGACAATTTAAAATTTTCTTCCTCCGCAATTTTTGAAACGATAAATGGTAAACCTAGGGGTGATCCCATGGTCACGAACGTATTAATTTGAAATTCAGGATGAACAAATGTCAATACATCATAGGCGATGATCGTACCCATAGAATGGGAGACCAGAATAATTTCATCTTCCTGATACTTAGAAATCACTTCAATAAACCTCGATTTTATTAAATCGCGAGCATGGCAAAGATCACCTTTCGCATCTTCGCAATCACGGGTGAAGTAAACATCTACTTCTCTAAAATATTTTTTAATAACAGCATCCGAAAAGAAAGAATATTTAGAAGATAAATCATCGTTAAGAAAATAATCGTCAAGATGCCCCTCGACAAAATCAAATACCTTTTTTTTAAGGGGGTGATCATCTACTTTAAAATTTGGTAGCGTAGAAGAATATGGCTCACTTAAAAATAAGGGATTCTCATTATCATGAATCGTTAAATCCAATGCCTGCTCATTAAGAATATCTGCCCAATACACCAATTCAAATTTGGGCATTTCTATCACAGGATTAATGCGGTATAATCCTTCTTCAATGGCCGATTGCCACCATTTTTCCAATGTTTCCTTTGGAGGTTTATTTCCTAATCCATGAATCCCTACAATTACCTTCGCCATTTTAAAAAGTTAATAATAAGAGCAATATATTTTAAATACAATAAAAAGAAATCAGGTAAGTAATCTATGCATTAATAGAATTGATTTACATGTTTTAAATATTCAATTGCAACGACATGTCCTTGGATTTGTAGGAAAAATAATTTGAAAATCTATATAACTATTGAACAAACAAGTAACAAAAGTTTTGCTTATAGTTTAAATACAACATCGGAAATCACTGATTGAAATAATGTAGTTTGAAATAAAAAAACAACCCGACAATATTGCCGGGTTGCTAAAATAAAAAGATCAATAAATGTTAACTACTCTGGAGCAGCACCTGTATCATTGTTAATTATCGGCCAGACACCAGGTGATGGAAAACTAACACCCTTATTTTCACCTCGTGTTGCATCCTGACCAAAGTAATATAAAGGCCATCCTTTGTAGGTTAACTGCGTTTCGCCAAACACATCAATCTCTCCAAAATCTGCTGCATTTATTTCACTTGGCAACTTGTCTATATCTATATGGAAAATAGGCCATACACTGTTATTGCTGAAGTCACTACTTGTAAAAGTATTCGTGTCTTTACTATCATTTTTGAAAATATAAATGGTTCGTCCTTCTGCATCTGTGAAATATTTAGTCATTCCATCGCCTTCTGTATAATCATCCAAATAATTTTTACCATCATGACCAATCAACTGAGCGTCAGCTACCATTAAACTATAATCTGGATTGGCAATAAACCAAATACCATTGACTCCATCACCTGCTGTAGCTCCGGCTGCTTCTACTTCTCCATCTCCTCCTGGAGAAAAATAATAAAGTGGCCAGCCCTTGTAAGTAGTCTGCATATTTTCACCTTCACCGATCGTACCAAAATCAGCTGCATTTAGCAAGCTTCCTTCTGATAAAATAATTTCACCGGCATTAAATTTGGGCCAGAAATCCAGACATCCTCCTTCGCAATTGCTCGCACCACCTACATCTTTAGAAAAGTAATAAAGGCTTACACCATTGCCATCAGTAATGATTGTTCCAAATGTTCCATCCTCAGCAGTCAACACTGTTGGAGGTGGTGGAGGGGCAGAAGTGGTTTCTGTGTTAACAATAGGCCAAACTCCGGGAGATGGAACACTTACACCCTTTGTTTCGCCTCGAGTAGCATCACCGCCAAAATAATATAGTGGCCAGCCCTTATACGTTAATTGACTTTCGCCATGTACATTTATAGTTGCGAAATCACTTGCGTTGATACTACTTGGCAAGGAGCTTATTGCTACATTAAAAATCGGCCAGGAGCCATTGTTGGAGAAATCGCTTGCTGTGAAATTATTTTGGTTTTCGGTATCTTTTTTAAATGCATACAATGTGTTTCCTTCATTATCTACAAAAAATTGGGTCTCTCCATCTCCTTCCGTATAGGTACTGGTATAATTTTTACCATCATTTCCAACCAGCTGAGAATTGGCCAACATGATGGAATAATCTGGTTTTGCTACATACCATACTGTTCCTACGCCATCACCATTTGTATCTCCAGCGGCAGCGTCATTAGCAAAATAATACAATGGCCAGCCTTTGTACGTTGTTTGCATTACTCCTCCCCCTCGATCGATCGTCCCAAAATCAGCACTATTAAGGTCGTCACTCACCTTAAGTGATTCCTCATAAAATACCGGCCAGTTTGTTAGACATCCTCCCTCACATGAACTCTCCCCGCTGACATCGCGAGTAAAGAAATAAAGTGTAAAACCATCAGCATCAACCAAGGTACCACTACTGATTTTCACATTTGGTTCATCACCTCCATTATTAGGTCCGGGATCTTCACTCTCTTTACATCCGGAAAATTGAAATAGCATGACAGTGGCAATCAGCACCATCATAAAAGGAAATTTTTTAATTATTGAATGGATCATAGTTTTAATTTTTAGGTGGTTTTTCGCGAATCGAATTGAACTGCAATTCACTGACCCATACAACAAGAAGGAGAAGATGGTTGCTTTGAAGGATTTAAAGTGATTGATAAGAATAAAAAAAGCCTGATGAAGCAATAACTTCATCAGGCTTTTTTTGTACGCCCGGAAGGATTCGAACCCTCAACCCTCGGAGCCGAAATCCGATATTCTATCCAGTTGAACTACGGGCGCGTTTTTATTTAGTGATTTGTTGATTGGGTTATTGAGTTATTAAGGGTTTAGTTCAATCACAAAATAACTTAATCGCTAAATCACCAAATACAAATATTGGGTCGCAAAAATAGTGTTTTTCAGATAATACAAAAAGAATCTTTGAGATACTATTTTACAGAATTTGCATTTAACTCTTCTTCCCTTGTAATCCATCCACCTCCGAGTGCTTTATAAAGTTTCACATATCCATTAAAAAGCTGTTGTGTGATTTCGGAAAGTCCTAATTCTGCATCAAAAGCTTGTCGCTCACTTTCCAGTAATTCCAGGTAACTCGTCACACCTTTATTATACCTTTCTTTTGAAAGCTCCCTAGCATTCACCGCAGCATTCACATGATTTTGCCTGGCCTGAAGTTCTACTTTCAAAGTATGGATCTCAACCAATGCATCTTCAACCTCCCGAAATGCTGTTAAGACTGTTTTTTGATATTGATACATTGCTTGTTCGGCTTTGTACCTTTCAATTTCAACACGCTTTTTATTTTTATTGAAATTGAAAAGAGGACCTGCTAAACTTCCACCTATGTTCCAGGCCATACCGTTGGATGTAAGTGAATTTAAATCTGTACTTGCTACTCCTAATAAACCTGTAAGACTAATTGCGGGAAAACGCTGCGCTTGTGCCACACCGATTCTGGCAGTCTGTGCATGAGCAAGCTCCTGCGCCTGGATAATGTCTGGTCTTCGGGCGAGAATCATAGAAGGTATCCCTACCGGAATATCTGGAGGTAATTCAAGAACTTCAAGATTGTCACCTTGTTCTATTGATTCAGGACTTCTACCAATTAATACACTTATTGCATTCTCAGTTTGAGCTACTTTCCGTTCAAAAAATGGGATCGCCGATGCAGCAATAGCCTGTTGAATTTGAGCTTGATTGAGATCGATTTCAGGGATAATCCCTTCATCATATCTTGCCTGAATTATCTCCAAAGATTCTTGTCTTAATTCAAAAGTTGCTTTTGATATTTTCAATCGCCATTTATAATCGAGCAATAAATAATATGTGCTGGTAATTTGAGAAATTAATCCTATCTGAACTGAACGGTATCCGAAATCAGTTGCTATCAATTCCGCTCTTGCGGCCTCGTTGGCTCGCCTGAATTTACCCCAAAAGTCAAGCTCCCAATCAAGGGTGCCAAATCCGGAAAAAATATTAGTAGCTTGATCGGAAGGTAGTCCTTGAATGAAATTCCCTCTAAGGACTCCAGCACTATATCCTATTCCCGGCCACATGTCTGCTTTAGTAAACCCAACTATAGACGCAGCCTGATTTACTCTGCTAGCAGCTATTAACACATCCTGATTTTCCCTAAGTCCGATATGAATAAGGGTATCAAGTGCTGAATCATTAAAAATTTCCCACCATTTAATGTTCAACACAGAATCATCCAATGCCAACTGCAAACTATCGTACCTGTATTTAGTGTTTGTTTTAACTTCCGACTTTTGAAAATTTGGTCCAACCATGCAGCTGTCCAAGGCTACTAGCAACAAAATACATCCCAAAAAAAATAACAATTGTCTTTTCATGATTACATTCAAGATTGGTTGGTAGAAGTTACAGCAGCTTGTTTATCCCTTTTTTTCTCGTATCCCGCAATTTTTCCTATTAATACAAAAAGCATCGGATATAGGAACACTCCCAGCAGTGTGGCCAATACCATTCCACCTAGCAATGCCATTCCCATAACTTTTCGCGCTTCAGCACCAGAACCTGAAGCTACAACTAATGGAAACACGCCTAGGATAAATGAAAAAGCCGTCATTAAAATTGGCCTGAATCTGGATTTGGCAGCAGCAATAGCAGCATCAAATAGACTTAGGCCTTTTTTAAATTCATCATTTGCAAACTCAACAATAAGAATGGCATTTTTTGCTGCCATCCCAATTAACATGACAAATGACACCTGTGCGAAAATATTGTTTTCAAAGGAAGGGCTAATTAACCTGGCTACCCAAAGTGCAAATAAGGCTCCGAATATCGCAAAAGGAGTTCCTAATAAAATGCTAAAAGGAAGCGACCAACTCTCATATTGGGCAGATAATATCAGAAAAACGAATAACAAATAAAAGGTAAGTATAATACCCAAAGATCCCGAAGCTTTCTTTTCCTGAAAGGACATGGCATTCCAGGAATAACTCATGTCTTCTGGCAGTACTTCTTCTGCAACTTCTTCTAATGCCGCCATAGCCTGCGCTGATGTATGGCCTGCTGCTGGCCCTCCTGTCACCTCCACAGATCTAAACAGGTTAAATCGATTGGTATAATCGGGTCCTGATATGGGTTTCACTGTAGCTAGTGTGGAGAGCGGTACCATATTCCCTTCTTTATTTTTGATAAAAAAGTTATTTATCTGTTTTTCATCCACTCTGTATTCAGGTTCAGCCTGGATATATGTTTTATATAATCGTCCAAAACGCGTAAAATCATTGACATATGCACCGCCCATGAACGCACCCACTGTAGTATATAAGTCACCCAATGAAACGCCGTGTTTTAATGCTTTTTCCTTATCAATATCCATAAATCGCTGAGGGACATTTGCCTGAAAAGTCGTAAATGCTCTTGCTATTTCTGGACGGGCATTGGCTGCCTGAATAAATTTATAGGTGTTTCGAGCTAAATATTCCGGAGAATTTCCGGACCGATCCTGAATCATAATACTAAACCCAGATCCATTTCCTAACCCGGGAATAGCCGGTGGCCCAAAAGCAAAAGCCTGGGCGCCTTTAATCTTCACTGCTAGCTCACGGTTGATTGAATTGATAATTTCCTTTGCCGTTTCTCCACGCTCACTCCAATCATTCAATGTAACAAACATAAATCCGTTATTGGAGGTCATGGAGCCTGATAACAGACTAAATCCAGTAGCGGTTGTTACAAATTTTACCTGCGGGTATTTCAATAGAATTTTTTCAACATCCTTCGCAATTTTGTCCGTTCTTTGGATAGAAGCGGCATTGGGAAGCTGCATATTCACAAAAAAGTACCCCATGTCTTCTTCTGGAATAAATCCTCCCGGAACCAGGCCTCCAAACACCCCAGCACCTATGGTTAATAAAACAATAAATACAACTCCTCTTTTTATTTTTCGGGTCACAATATTGGTGAAGCTCATATAGGAATCAGTAGATCGATCCATTCCCTTATTAAACTTTTTAAAAAACCATCCTAAAGGGCCTTTATATGGCTTTGGCTTGTCTAAAAGCAAGGAGCATAGTGCGGGGCTTAACGTCAAAGCATTAACGGAAGACACGCAAACAGACACTACAATCGTAATAGCAAACTGCTGGTAAAGCAATCCGGTAATTCCTGCCATTCCAGCAACAGGGATGAACACGGCAATCAATACCAATGTAGTAGCAATGACAGGTGCAGTAACTTTATTCATCGCATCTATGGTAGCATCTTTAGTGGTCATTCCTTTTTCAATATTTACCTGGACAGCTTCCACAACAACAATGGCGTCATCTACTACTATTCCAATTGCTAATACCAGACCTAGTAAAGACAATACATTGATTGTGAAACCCAATGCCGGAAAAAACATGAAAGCTCCCACTAATGAAACAGGAATAGCCAGGGTTGGTATTAAGGTGGCTTTCCAATCCTGGATAAAAATAAATACCACCAATATTACCAATGCCAATGCTATGAAAAGAGTAACAATAATATCTCGGATTCCAGCTGTAATAGGCAAGGTAGAATCTAGTGAAACATCATACTTAACGCTTTCTGGAAATCGCTTAGCCATGATATCCATTTCCTTAATTACATTTTCAGCAAGCTCAACTGCATTTGATCCAGGTGCCTGGTATAAAGCGACGATTGCGCAGGTTTCACCATTCAATCTTGGAATCATATTGTAGGTTTCCACCCCAAGTTTTACGGTAGCTATATCCTTAATCTTTACCTGCGAACCATCTGGCTTAGTTCTGATCACAATTTCCCCAAAAGCTTCTTCAGAATTAAACCGCTCAGGCAAACGGACCGTATATGTGAATTCTGTTCCCGGAGGGGCGGGCTCGGCACCAAATTTTCCGCCTGGCACTATGACATTTTGTTCATTAATGGCCTTCAAAATTTCGGGAACAGTAATCCCCATTCTAGAAAGTCGATCAGGCTTTACCCATATTCTCATGGAATAATTAGAAGCACCTAATACATCTACCCTGCCAATACCCTTTAATCTCGACAACTGATCTTTTATGTTGATCAAAGCATAATTACCCAAAAAATCCTGGTCATATCTGCCATCAGAAGTAAGTGCTACCAACATTAATATATTTGGGAGAGACTTTTTGGTAGTTACCCCAAATTTGGTTACTTCCTGTGGCAGCTTGGCTGTAGCTGCAGACACCCTGTTTTGCGCTAATACTGTATTCATATCTGGATCAGTACCAACATCAAATGAAATCTGGATGGCCATGGTGCCATCATTTGAATTGGTAGATTTCATGTAAATCATATTGTCTACCCCATTGATTTCCTGCTCTAGAGGGGTGGCAACAGATTCTTCCACATTTAATGCATTTGCTCCGGTATAGGTAGCCCGAACTTCCACAATAGGAGGTGTCAGGTTTGGATATTGCTCGATAGGTAAATCGATAACCGACACCCCACCAACTATCACAATTACAATGGCTATTACCATGGCCACTATCGGCCGATGAACAAAGAAATTTCCCTTATTTTCCGACATGGCTATGGTAGGTCTAGGTTGGTCTGACTTTTAAATTCTGTGATTTGGGGATTTACTTTCACCCCGGAGGCTACTTTTTGTAAAGCATCAATTACAATCATTTCACCAGGTTTCAGACCATCATTCACTAACCAAAGATCTCCTATTTTGTTTCCTACCTGCAATTGCCGTGATGTTACCGTGTCATTTTCGTTTACCACATATACAGAAAATTGTCCTTGAAGCTCCATCACACATCTCTGTGGTACTAGCGTTGCATTTTCAAGGGTTTCAATTTCTACTCTTACCTTTGCAAACATTCCTGGTCGTAATATCATTTTTGGGTTATAAAAAGTCCCTTGTACAAGCATGGAACCGGTCATAGCATCTACATTTCGGTCTATAAAATCCACCTCCCCTTTTTGATCATATACTGTTCCATCCTAAAGGATTAGTTGAAGAGTTCTCTTTTTCGGCATTTTTTGGCTGCCTTCATTTGCACTATTATATTCTTTAATCAATGAAAGGTATTGTGCTTCCGAAACAAAAAATTGAACCCTGATTTTATCGATCTTAGATATTGTATTTAGGATGACCGGGTTTGGCTCCCTCCCAACAAATTCTCCAACCCGGGCTTCAGTTTTACCAATTATTCCATCAATTGGAGCTTTTATTTTAGTATAACTCAAATTTATTCGGGCAAGTTGAAGGTTAGATTTCGCCGCCTCGAGCGATGCTCCTGCGGCGTCTTTTCTCGCTACGACGGCATCATAGTCACTTTTGCTAACAGCATTTATTTTTACAAGAGGTTCATATCTCTCTAATTCATTTTGGGCATTAATTAATACCGTATTTGCTTCCGCTACTTTGCTTTCTTGCGCTGCCAACTCAGCTAAAAAAGGCTGTGCATCGATCACATAAAGAAGTTGACCCTTTTTTACCGGCATCCCCTCTTCAAAATGTATCGCTTCCAAAAAGCCTTCAACACGAGCCCTAATGGGTATATCCTGTAACCCATATGCTTGCCCCACAAACTCTTCATAAATCGGCACATCTTTTACAATGGTTTTTACAACAGGTATATCCTGGGTGGTAATTTCACCTTCCCGGTCATTTTTAGAACAGGAAAACAGAAGGGTGGAAAACAATAGGATGAAAGGCAATTGTTTCATAGGGATGTTTGGTTTTGTAGTTTAATTCAATTTCATTGATCAACAATAAAATCATTAAGCTAAACAGTTGGTTTTGGGCACTTTAACTCTGTTCAAAACAGCTCTGCTCTTAGAACTAATTTGATGGTATTTATGTTCAAAAAATTCAAAAGTTTTTTTCTTGAATTTCAAACCAAAAGGCAATTTTTACCAAGCAAACCTCCTTATGAAAAAGCATGCAGGTAGTTGAAAAGTTGAAATATGCTTAGTGGATTAAATTCGGATACTAAGCGAGGAATGAGAATGGAAAAAATAGAAGGGTAGATAAAAAAGTCTAATCAGGGAGTTAATATTTAACTCCCTGAAAATATTGTTAGGCAAGAGCTTCTTTCACTCTTTCAGCAGCATCTTTAAGTACAACGGCTCCAACAACTTCCAAACCACTTTCGTCAATGATTTTCTTTCCTTCTTCCGCGTTGGTACCTTGTAATCGTACAATGATAGGAATATCAATATTACCAATGTTTTTGTATGCTTCTACCACCCCTTGCGCTACTCTATCGCAACGAACGATTCCACCAAAAACATTAATTAAAATTGCTTTTACATTAGGATCTTTAAGGATAATTCTAAATCCTGCTTCTACGGTTTTTGCATTCGCAGAACCTCCCACATCTAAAAAGTTTGCAGGATCTCCACCAGATAATTTGATGATATCCATGGTTGCCATTGCTAACCCGGCGCCATTTACCATACATCCTACATTACCATCCAGCTTTACATAGTTTAATCCTGACTCCCCTGCTTCTACTTCCAAAGGATCTTCTTCAGTGATATCTCTTAAATCTGCTAACTCAGGGTGTCTGAATAATGCATTGTCATCAAGGTTTACCTTAGCATCTACAGCTAATATTTTATTATCAGATGTTTTAAGCACTGGGTTGATCTCAAACATGCTTGAGTCAGTTTCGATATATGCTTTGTAAAGAGCAGAAACAAACTTCACCATTTCTTTGAAAGCTTTACCTTCCAATCCTAATTTGAAGGCAATCTTTCTTGCCTGGAATGGTAACAATCCTAATTGTGGATCCACCCACTCTTTTACAATTTTTTCAGGAGTTTTCTCCGCTACTTCTTCGATATCCATTCCACCTTCAGTAGATGCCATGATAACATTGCAACCTTTGGCTCTATCAAGTAGAATACTTAAATAATATTCCTTTGGATCAGACTCTCCAGGATAATATACATCCTGGGCTATTAATACTTTATGAACTTTCTTGCCGGCTTCACCAGTTTGAATGGTTACTAATGTGCCGCCTAATATTTTCTCAGCTTTTTCTGGGACTTCATCCAATGACTTAGCCAATACTACTCCATTAGATCCCGTCTCATTTACTTTTCCTTTTCCACGGCCACCAGCATGGATTTGTGCTTTTACCACATACCATGAAGTTCCCGTTTCTTCGGTTAATTTTTTTGCTGCTTCGTGGGCTTTTGCAGGAGTATCAGCAACGATACCTTCCTGGATCTGCACACCATACTTTTTTAATACTTTTTTAGCTTGATATTCGTGAATATTCATTTTTAAATGATTTTATCAAATTTTCTAAAATAGCTACTTCAAATCTAATTGTGTTGAGACACATTTGTATTTAAGCCATTTTGCGTTTCCAGATTTTTGGCGAAAGTAGTTTATTTATCATTTAATACCAAGCTACATACATGCTGAGTATATTAAAAACAGTTTAATGAATAATTTTTGCGAAAAGATGCATAATTGAATATGTTTGGCATGACCATCTTTTAAATGATACTTACAGCTCGAAATATTGTTAAATCCTACGGAGATTTAAAAGTCTTAAAAGGCATAGACCTTCAGATAAACAAGGGTGAGATTGTGTCTATCGTAGGCGCTTCCGGAGCCGGAAAAAGTACCCTACTGCATATACTAGGAACACTTGATAATGCGGACCATGGTGAAGTATGGATAGAAAACCATGAAATTAACCAAATGAAAAATAGCCAGCTGGCGCGTTTTCGAAATAAAAACATTGGTTTCATTTTTCAATTTCACAATCTTCTTCCGGAATTTACCGCTTTTGAAAATATTTGCATTCCCGGATATATTGGTACACTTTCAAAAACTGAAGTTGAAAAAAGAGCTGTTTCTCTTCTTCATATGTTGGGTATTCATGACCGGGCTAACAACAAGCCATCTGAACTATCCGGTGGGGAACAGCAAAGGGCTGCCGTGGCAAGAGCGCTTATCAACAAACCAAAAATTGTGTTTGCGGATGAGCCAAGCGGAAACCTGGACTCTAAAAATGCTAATGAGCTACATGAATTGTTTTTTAGTTTGAGAAAGGAATTGGATCAAACATTTGTGATCGTTACTCACAATCAGCAGTTAGCTCAAATGGCAGATCGTGAATTAGAAATGAAAGATGGACTAATGCTTGAAAACGGTGTGAAATCTAGTGGACCTTTTGCTTGATATTCATCAAAGCCTTCTTCACATGTTCGTTAGCAGCAAACATGTTATTAAAAATATAGGAGATTTTCTGGTCTTCATCCAGAATAAAGGTAATCCGTCGGGTGATATTTAAAAACTGAACTTTTGCTCCATAAAGTTTTGCTACCCTCCCCTCTTCATCAGATAATAATTCGAAAGGAAGATTATGTCTTTTTTTGAATTTTAAATGTGATTCGATACTATCTGTACTGATACCCAGTACATCCATTTCCACCTCCCTGAATTCTTCAAAATAATCCCTGAAACTGCATGCTTCTTTGGTGCAACCCGGGGTAAAATCCCTTGGATAAAAAAACAAGATGGTTGGTTTATCCTTTTGATCTTTGTACAAATTAAACTCTTTACCAGATGTAGATGTCAACGTAAAATCCGGTGCTTTATCTCCTACTTTCAGTCCCATATTAATTGTATATCAAATGTTAAACCAATTTATAGGTATTAGGTTTAAATTTTTCTAATTTTTATCCATGTTGATTGGTTCAGTAATTAAGTGATTAAACTAGCAAAGGCAAAATTTATCACCAATTCATTGGTTAAAATTGAATTTTTTATTTCTTCACCCAAACAATTATTTTTGTCAAAAAATCAAAATAATAGCATTGTATGTCAGGACATAGTAAGTGGTCAACTATTAAAAGAAAGAAAGGGGCGCTTGATGCCAAAAGAGGTAAAATTTTTACTCGATTAATTAAGGAAATCACCATAGCTGTAAAAGAAGGGGGTGGACCTGACCCGGATGCAAATCCAAAACTTAGAATGGCGGTAAATAATGCCAAAAGCAACAACATGCCCAAAGACAATATCGAAAGGGCAATTAAGAAAGCTTCTGGTGCAGATGCCGCTAATTACCAGGAAGTGACATTCGAAGGTTATGCTCCTAACGGCATTGCTGTTTTTGTAGAATGTACTACTGATAATAATAACAGGACTGTTTCAGGTGTACGAGCAATATTCTCTAAATATGGAGGAAACCTGGGTACCAACGGATCTTTAGAATTTATTTTTGAACGAAAAGGTGTCTTTGATATTAAAATCAATGACAATATAGATGAAGATGAATTTACTTTGGAACTGATCGATGCCGGAGCTGATGATGTTACTTCCGAAAACGAATACCTGCAAGTCACCTGTCCAATGACCGAATTCGGAAGTATTCAAAGTAAATTAGAGGATCTTGGAATAGAAGCTGAAAATGCCGAGTTGCAAAGAATCCCTAATACTACATCAGAATTAGATGACGATGCATTCAAACAAGTAATGAAACTCGTCGACGCATTAGAAGACTTTGACGATGTGCAAAAAGTATTTCACAACCTGGAAATTACCGATGCACAGATGGACTTGGTTGAATAATCCGAACTGAATTTACCAGGAAAATTTCAAAAGCGACACCCCTTGAAGTGGCAAGGTGGTGTTGATCAAAATTTTATTTCCTTTTGAATGTACCCATTTGGGCGAATTGAAAAGATCCAATTGTCCGGCACTTTTTAGTTTTTCCAGTTGTTCTGTAGAAACATCCTGTGGCTCACCCATTTGCTTCCAAACTTCAAAGGAGTTGCTATGCTCATCATCAATCCTATAATGATGCATTTGATATTTGCCATTGGAAAGTCCTTCAATTTCTAATGCTACCTCAACAGGATTTTGGTCAACATCATCGTCGTGATAATTCCATAGCATGATCGACAATGAATGGTCACCTTTCACTGCGAGTGCACCAACATCGGGCTTTGCCCCTCTAATACCTTCCGCAATTACCTTTTCTGCAGAATAACTCTGACTACTCCTGGCCACTACCCTATTTCCGCTCATTAATCCATACATTCTGAAAACATTCAACACAGGTTTATCCACTCCATTGGTGGCCAAATCCCTAAAACCGTCAAACCATTTTTGATTTTCAAATTCAAATGACCAGCTCAACATACCCTGAAGGTTCACATCATATTGGTCTTTTAATTCATAAATTTTCGCAAAAGACGATGCAGTATAACTGGAATACATCGTGCCATTGCGATAGCCGTTTTGTGGGTTCACACTTTCAGAACAGGCTGCACACCCTTCCGGGTCACATTCTCCAATAATAATTGGAATACCCTTTAATTCAGGAAATTTATTGACCGCTTCAAATCCTTTGGCAATATCATTTAATTGGGTGCCCATATTCATGCGAATATGGCCATCCACTATTTTGGGTTGTCCTTTGGCATGATAGGCCACAAAGTCAAGTGGTGATCCTTTCTCTCCAGTAGCATAATTTTTACCGTTAATAGCATGTTCTAAAAAACCTGTCAGGTAAGTATATGCTTTATCCCAGCCGGGACCTGTTGTATGAGGCCCTCCAAAGGTGCATTCAGGACATGCTCGCTTTACTGCATCAGCACTGTAATCATACAATTTGCAATATTCTTCAAATGTGCCCGACCAATACCCAATATTTGGCTCGTTCCATGGTTCCCATAGCCAGGTCTCTACCTCATCATTTCCATATCTATCCTGACAATGTTTAACTAGTTGAAAAATTAATTCTGCCCATTTATCATAATCTGTAGGAGGAGTGGTCCATCCGGTAAACACATTGTCGTATTTCTGATCAATTCCCCAATGGTGTTCGTAATTTTCAGGATCTTGGGAAAGAGCTTTCGGCATAAAACCTAATTCTACAAGCGGCTTCATTCCCCGCTCAATATATGTGTCAAATATTTGATCAATAATTTCCCAATTATATATCGGCTTCCCTTTCTTATCTACTGTGTAAACATTGGTAGAGCCCCATTTTAATCGTGCTTCTCCATTGCCTGAAGTCAATAGATTATGCGCTCGAACATAAACCGGAACAGGGCTTAATTCAGATAATTCCGACAATAACACTTTACCATCTTTCATATAGGTGTAATTCGGCTCGTCATAACCGAAATATGCCCATGCGGGATTCATTTCCCCAATCACAGAATCGCTTTTCACATGAATAGTTACACTATTACTTTGGGATAAAACTGAATTGGATATGAGAATGAATGAGGAAAATAGAAAGAATGCAAAACAGCCAGAAAGTTTCATGAGCGATTATTTAAAGGTAAAATTCACCTATAATTTCCGCACAATTTTTTAATATTCAAAACCACTGATCAAAGAGTCAAAAAAAAACGGGGTCGAATGACCCCGCTATTTACATGCTTCACAATTTGATCCTCTTCATCATTCGACAGGGAAGATAGCAATGGCTACCCCACCCGCGGAAGCTAGTTGTATATCTATTTTAGAATTGGAATCTATTTCCATTTCCTCAATCTCATAACCAGTTGGATTTTCATTGACATCTGCATCATCAGAATTCTTGTAGATCGTTGCTTTGTATTTTTTCCCTTCCGTTAAAAAGTCAAAGGCTATAGAGGAAATTCTTGGCTCTTCGTTTGAAATAGACCCGACAAACCAGTTTTCTGTTCCACGCTGCTGTCTGGCTACTGTGATATGTTCACCGATTACCCCGTCCAAAACCTTAGTAGTTTCCCAGTCAGTAGGTACGTCCCTGATAAACTGGAATGCAGGGTGTCCATCATAGTTTTCAGGAAGATCACACGCCATTTGCATAGGTGCATAAATGATTACATATAAGGCCAACTCCCTTGTCAAAGTAGTTTTTACCTGTTCATTAGGCATTGTTTTTAACTTGACATCAAAAACCCCCGGAGTATAATCAAAAGGTCCTGCAAGGGATCTGGTGAAAGGTATAATCGTTACATGGTCAGCAGGGTTTCCACCCATAGCGTTATATTCCTGGCCTTTAGCACCTTCTCGAGATACCATATTCGGGTAAGTCCTTCGCTCACCTGTATCTTTCATTGGCTCATGCGCCACGATCATGGTTTTATATTTTGCACCGGTCTGCATTACTTTTCTAAAATGACGCACAAAATATTGTCCATGATGATACATGCCATTTGCCAATGTATCACCATTTTCAACATAACCGGTTTTCACGGCTTTTAAACCATTATCCTGCAAATATTTATAGGCATCCTCCAATTGGCTTTCGTAGTTTTCAATATCCGCCCCGGTTTCATGGTGCCCAATAATATAGACTCCCTTTTCAGCTGCATATTTGGTTAGCTCCTCAATATCATAATCAGGATATGGTTTGGTAAATTCAAATTTGGTTCCACCATTCATCCATGATCCATCCCATCCATAATTCCAACCTTCTACCAGCACTCCGGAAAACCCATTTTCCGAAGCGAAATCGAGGTATTTCTTCACATTTTCTGTATTCGCTGCATGTTTTTCTCCCTGGTGCCAAGTGCCAAGGTTAATAAACATTTCCCACCATACACCCATGTATTTGCCAGGTTTCACCCAAGAAACATCACCAAGCTTATTCGGTTCGTTCAGGTTAATGATCATATAATTGGTAATCAAATCACCAGGTGTCTCTCCTATTTGAATGGTTCTCCAAGGTGTAGAAAATGGAGCTGTAACATATGATTTAACAGGATTAGTTTTGCTCCATGGCACCAAGTCGCATTTTAAATCACCTTCGCCATTTCCTTCAAGTACCATACTGGAATAATCAATTAAGGAAGCCTCATGGATCGTCAAGTATAATCCATTTGTAGCCTCGATGGTGACAGGTGTATGGATTTTATCAAGTGTACTGATTTTATTCTTTGAATATAAATATTCATATCTATTCCCTTTGTAGGCAGGAATCCACCATGCATCATTATCATCGGGCATATTAAACTCTGTCAATTCGTCCATGATTTCAAATTCCTTCAGCACCTCCTGCTCGGGAAATTCATATCTTAATGCCACGCCCCCATCAAAGACACGAAAAATTACTTTTACTTTAGCTCCTTGTGCATTCGCAAGATCGACAGATAATTGATTATAATTATTTTTGATATATCGCTCCTCACCCCACGGTTGTTCCCATATCTCGTCAAAGGATGTTATTGCTTTATTTTCAATCGAAAAACCTTCTTTCAATTGAATATCTCCCGATAGTTCAAAACCAAGCGCCGAACTATCAATAACCGCCTTATCGCCATATTTTGTAGCATAGCCAATCTGTCCATTTTCATCCAAATAAAAACCTAACTCTACGGTTCCATTGGGAGAAGAAACTAAAAGCGATTCTGTTTCAACTTTCTTTTCAGAACTACAAGATGCAATGAAAAAGCCAAGGGCAACTACAATTAAAATCCTTTTCATGTCCAATACTTTTTATTTCGTTTTTAAATCTGTTTTAAATTGTAAGGTTAGTTTTAAAAGAAGCGCTTTATTAGCTTCTAAAGTAATTTCATCAGAAAAGACGATTTTCTTTCCTGTCAATATATCAACCCCTCCTTCATACTCATTGATGACTTCCGAAAACCGATCTAATTTTAAAGGTGTATCTGAAGCATTATTATTAATTACAATCATCATTGACTCCTTTTCCGATTTCCAATTGTAAACATATACATTGTCATATGGGAGAAAGTGCTTTAACTCACCATTGGCAAATGCATCTGAATTTTTACGCCACTTTATTAGTGAAGCAATATGATCAAAAGCTTCGTTTTCTTCTTGTGTTCTTCCTTCCTTCGTAAATGCGTCTCTTTCATCGCCCTGCCATCCTCCGGGAAAATCTT